>DAOVGD010000172.1 GCA_030672555.1 Desulfobacterales bacterium | reverse complement strand
CCGTTGACTTAAGGAGAAAATCCTTCAAATTCCCCCCTTGAGGGGGGCGCAGGGGGGTGTAATCCATTGAAATAACATCCCCCTTAATCCCCCTTCAAAGGGGGACTTTAAAGGAACGCCCCTTAAGTCAACGGCATTGACTACGGCCTTTTGAAAAAAAATTAGATTATCATAAACATACCCGGTTTAAAAGTGTAAAATTAGCTCATAGACCATAGGTAAAAAGAAATTTCTTTACATCATCTATTATTTTCACATATTCTTTTGGAGCCGATCGCAAAGAGATCTACTAAATAATTGGAAAGTGTTCTTAAAAATGTCCGAACATCATCTTATCCTTGGCGAGACCGTTGATTTCATAACAGGGGAAACCATAAAGGACACGCACGATGAACGATATCGCCAGAAAACAGCCCGGTTTCTGGTTGAAAAAAAAGGCTATCTCAAGACCGACATCAACCCCAGGCAGGAGTTACGCATTTCAATTGACGGGAATATTACAGTCATACGGATCGATTTCGCGGTCACAGTAGAAGAAAAAACATTCATGGTAATACGGTATGGCCCCGGGTCTCTGGTAACACGCGAAAGACCTTCTGTGGCTGCGGCACGGCTGCTCGAACCATATCAAATCCCGGTTACCGTTGTTACCAACGGCGAAGATGCGGAAATTCTGGATACCATTTCAGGTAAAGTCATCGCCCATGGTTTTGATGCCATACCATCAAAGAAAGAGGGAATAGAACGTATGAGCGCCATGGAATTTTACACAATTTCCGAAAAACAGTCGGAAAGGGAAGCTCGAATTCTCTATGCTTTTGACATAGTCGGAAGCTGTGAATGTAAGGATTGTGGTTGATGAATACCCTTTTCCGTACTTGTTTTTTTTCGTGCTTTCGCCCTTTCGTGTTTTCGTGATGACTATTTGAAAATAAAAGAGGTCCTATACAATTGAACTACGAACATTTTATGAGAAAGGCCCTTTACGAGGCAAAACGAGCTCTCAAGGCCGGTGAGTTTCCTGTGGGATGTATTATGGTTTACGAAGACGAAGTAATTGCGACCGGGGTCCGAAAAAATAGCACACAGAAAAATAGAAACGAATTGGACCATGCTGAGATTGTGATTTTGCGTAAATTGAATGAGCTCGATCGATCTATAGATAGATCAAAAATTACCCTGTTTTGTACTATGGAGCCGTGCCTGATGTGTTATTCCGCCCTGATCTTGAACGGAATCGAACATATCGTCTATGCCTATGAAGACGCCATGAGCGGAGGAACCGAACTCGATCTAAAAAAACTAAAACCATTGTACAGAGATATGAATATAAAGATCACACCGCATATCTTAAGAGACGAGAGTCTAAAACTTTTTAAACAATTTTTCTCGGACCCGGCAAACGATTACTGGAAAGATAGTTTATTGGCCAAGTATACTTTGGAGAATTGAGGAATTGTGAATTACAAGATGTTTGATGAACTCAGCGCCCTTCGGGCGGGCTGTTAAGCTGCTCAATTTACCTGTCTGCGTGCAACGCACAGGCAGATCAGCTTAGTACTCAGACACGACACGTTGCCGTTGATCATAAACTCAGCCATTTAAAGGTGGGCATTGCCCACCCTACATTATTGCAAATAAGACTCTGAAATGGCTAATCTTTCGTAGGGTGGGCACTGCCCACCGTTTTCAGCTTATCAACTATGAACGGTTATCACTTAGCAACCCTTTGATAAAATTGACCAAAAAAAGGAAATTCCTATACAATGGAGTTAAGTCAGGACCATGAAAAAAACCGTATCATTTAAAAAAAACGAACGTAATATATTCTTTCACATTCTGACCCGGTGCAACCTCAAGTGTCGCCACTGTTATATCAATCCCAGACAACACGGGAAAGAAACCCTTCCGTCCGACACTGTCATACGGTGGCTGAGAACGCTTTTCGATGCAAACAAAGAAACGAACGTTGTCTTTTTAGGAGGCGAGCCGACCCTCCATCCTGAATTGGATCTTTGCATCAAGGAGGCAAGAAAAATAGGATACCGGTCAATCACCGTCGACACCAATGGTTATCTTTTTAACGATATCCTGAACAAGTTGTCTCCCGAGGAAGTTGACTATTTCAGCTTTAGTCTGGACGGAGCCACAGATGGTGTAAATGACGCGATCAGAGGAAAGGGGTGCTATAAAAAATGCACTGAGGGAATAAAAAAAGCGGTTGCCAAAGGATTCCATACCAGCCTCATATTTACGGTCAGCAGACTTAACATTCATGAACTCGGGGCAATGCCGCCCTTACTCAATAGCCTGGGGATCGACCGATTTTTTATACAGGTCATAGGGATTAGAGGAACGCCGGCAAAAAAGAGAAATAATCTCCAGTTGACCAGGGAAGAATGGAGCGATCTTGTCCCAAAGGTTGCCCAAGAGGCCGCCTCTCTTGGAATACGGGTTACCTATCCAAAAGTTTTTCTGGAAAAGAATGAATCTTTCGAGTGCGCAGGAGTGGTAGCGGATAATTTCTTTATCTTCCCGAACGGAAGGGTCTATCAATGCCCTCTTTGTGAAGATTTTTCTATTCATTCCTACAGATTCAAAGAGAACGCCTTGACACCGATGCATGGCATCCGGGAACGGGAGCTCTTTCAACTCTCCATTCCGGAAGGATGCGTTATGAATAAGATATTGCAACCGGGAAATCTCCGTTACGACGAGAGTGGAACACCGGAATACAAGATAGCCTGCTGCCTTTTAAAAGAGACCGTTTTAGCTCATAGCTCATAGTTTCCGCCCGGACAGGAACAACAAAATTATTGACTTCACACCTAAGTATGCTAATTTATCATAGTTTGACACAAGCTTAAGATCTAATGAATTATCGAATCAAAAGGAGAACAATAGCCAATGTCTGAGGCAAACAAAACTGAAGCCGGATCACGGCTGGAACCGATACAACTTTTCAATGACAGCACGTTTCATTTCGAGTGCCGCAAGGGACTCCCATGTTATACCGCATGTTGCAGCAGAATCAATATCCTATTGACCCCGTACGATGTCATCCGGATGAAAAACCGGTTGGAACTCTCCTCTTCAGAGTTTTTAGCCCTGTACACAAAACCGGAAATGCTAAAAAAGTACGGCCTACCCGTTGCAACGCTCAAGATGTTGGATGATGAAGAGGAGCGTTGTCCTTTTGTGAGGCCCGAGGGTTGCCTTATATATAGCGATCGTCCTTCGTCCTGTCGTTACTACCCTGTGGGACTGGCCAATCTGAGGGAAAAAGAAAAGTCAGACCACGATCAGTTTTACTTCCTTGTCAAGGAAGACCACTGCGTAGGATTTGATGAAAAAACTGAGTGGACTGTGGAAGAATGGAGAAAGGATCAAGGGGTCGATCTATATGACGAAATGAATCGAAGGTGGATGGAACTCGTGCTGCGCAAGCGATCCTTTGGGAGCAAAGCAAAGCTCAGCGAAAAGAGCCGTGAAATGTTCTTTATGGTAAGCTACAATACGGAAAGGCTCCGTCAGTTTGTATTTGAGAGCAGCCTCCTTTCCTATTACGATATCCCGGAAGATCTTGTTGAAAAGGCACGAGAGAGTGAAGTCGATTTGCTGCAGCTCGGTTGCGAGTGGCTGAAGT
>DAOVGD010000018.1 GCA_030672555.1 Desulfobacterales bacterium | reverse complement strand
TATATCCGGCTTCTGTTACAAAATGATGTCCGTTGCATAAAAGTTTTGTGAAAGTAAATTCCTAGTTGTAACCTTCCAAGAAGTCTTTTCCTTCCAATTCCCGCGAGACCAAGCAGGCCACTACCGGAGATGGGCACGGGGCGGAGCTGAAAGCCAATGTCATAGGCTGCCAGGCCGTCCTCATCCCAGTTCCAGGGCTTCAAGTGCGCCCTTGATCATGCTTTCCAGGGTCGGCACATTCGGAATATATGCCAGGCCGCCAACCTGCCGGACACTCCTCAAAAGTCTCAACTTCCTTGAAAACAATATGAATCTCACTATCAGGAAACAACGTATTGAGCCATGCAAGTAAAACGTAATCAGGCTCTGGCCGGTTGGTTACAATCACTATTTTGTCCACAGCTTGCCTCCCCTTCTTCTTTTCGATTGCTGATTTTCAATACTATTTCTTAAACCACATCAGTGTTACAGGGTTATTAAGGGGGTGTTAAGTTTCTGTTACATGCTCAATATCTTGTGGATAATTAGATATCTTGGAAATTTTATATTATTAAATTATATTTAAAAGCAACTGGTTATGGTTTGGATTAGGAGGTAGATCGGGGTTGCCGGATATCAGGTTGTGCAAGCACCTTTGGGCAAAGAGATCTTTTTGTGAGAAAGAGAAAGATATGTTTTCACGAAATATTAGAACCTCAGCCACCATTTTGCTATCGAAAAATAGACCAATAAACCGGTGGCATCTAAAAGGGTAGTGATAAGGGGGTTGCTCACCACTGCAGGGTCGAGTTTCATTTTTGTTAAAATTATCGGTAACAAGCTCCCAACTAAATTTGCCCATAAGACGATTATAACCATTGACATCCCGGCTATTGGACCCAGCGCTGCCCCACCCTTCCAGAAGGAGCTCCATAGATAAAGGAGGCCCCCAAGCGTAACCCCCAACAAGAGACCGACCAATAACTCTTTTTTCATAACACTATACCATTTCCTCAGACTTAAGTCCCCAGTGGCTATGGCCCTTATGACCAGGGTAGCTGACTGCGTGCCGGTATTGCCTCCGCAGCCAATCAACACAGGCATGAAAAAGGCCAAGGCGACGATGGCAGTTAAGGTTTTCTCAAAGGCGGCAATAACGCTTGCTGAAAGAAAAAGTGCTACCAGCAGGAGTGATAACCATACAATCCGCTTCCGATACAAAGTCCAAACAGAAGCAGCGCTATAGCTCGTCTCTAAAGGAACGATGCTGGCCCCTTTATGGATATCTTCGGTAACTTCCTCCTCCAATACATCGAGGATATCGTCCACTGTCACAATTCCTAACAATACATTTTCCGAATCGATTACAGGCAGGGCAAACAGATTATAGCGTTTTGTTAGCTCAATGGCCTTCTCCTGGTCTTCATGCGCCAATATCGAAACAAACCTTTCGTCCATAAGAGATTCAACTTTTTGTTCTGGGTCTGCCAGGATCAATCTCCGTAAAGGTATATCATCGAGCAAATGCCACTTTTCATCCACTACATAAGCTATATGAATTGTTTCAGCGTCACGCCCATACCGGCGAATGTGCTCCAATGCCTGCTCAATCGTCCAATGAGGGCGAATGGCGACATATTCCGGTGTCATCAGCCGCCCGACACTTTCTTCTGGATAACCAAGTAACTCCAGTGACTCTCTGCGAATATCTGAAGGGAGTAAATTCAAAAGCCTCTGCGTTATTTCTCCTGGAAGTTCTTCAAATAACTCTGTTCTATCATCGGGTGATAATTCTGAAATAATATCTCGAACATGTTCATTACTCATTTCCTGAAGAAGCGCCATTTGTTTATTGGACTCAACCTCACTAAATACACTGGCTGCTTGTTGTTTATGCAATAAACGGAAAAGGATGACGACATCCTCTTCCCTTATGTTTTCAAATAAATCGGCTATGTCTGGAGCCGGCCAACCAGAAAGTATTTCCTTGAGCCTTCGCCAATCCTTTTGTTTGATTAGTTCTTGAATCTTGCTCTCAACAGATTCATTTGGCATTTTAATTCCTCCTGTGGGCTGTATGTGTGTGACTTATAGCATAATTATAAATAGTGTCCCAGAAATGGACGCGAAATAATAAAGACTGAATATGAAATTCGTATGAAGGGATTGTTACAATCATGTAAAAAATGTCGCCCTCCCTATCCCCATCTGACTTGAAAACCTGACTGTTGTGATATATGCAAAGAAAGCAAGCCCGGTTTGTTTATGGCTATGGCGGTGAAGAGAGACCGGAAGGCGAAACTTTTCGACCTGTGCGGTTAGGTGATTCCTGAGCCCTTCCGAATAATCTAATCCTCATCGGCGGGTTCCCCGCCCGAATCGATTTGGCGGGCGGCGTAAAGCGGCCCCTACGACATCTCCTTCATAACCATCAACTCGTTGACAAAACACGGTAAATGCTAACCGTACAGGAGCAACTTTTTATGTGGAGGCACAATTCCTTTATGGCCGACATTCAACTTAAGAGGGGACACCCATACTCTCGTGACGAAGCAAAGAGACGTATAGAGCCGGCCATTAACAAAACGGCAAAGTCCTTTGGTCTCGGATTTCAGTGGGATGGTTATGTGTGTAACTTTGAAGGACCGGCAAGGGGTTATATCGCTGTAAAGGACGACACTGTTGAAATGACGGCAAATTTGGGATTTGCGGTCAAGCTGCTTAAATCAACCATAGAAAGGACGATAAGAGAAGAATTAGATCAGGCCCTGGCCTAAATCTCAGTCGAACCCTTTAACAGAAATTTGAAAACTGGCTTTTAGTTACAGTAACTATGGAGCGAGCCGACCGTGCTCGCCCTGGCGCTTTGCCTTTGTCATAAGCTATCAAACTCACAAACCAGGTCTGGGCCAGGGTCGGCGGGAACGGGAAAAACGGCAATCCGCCGCAGGCGGACCTTGCTCCAGAATATGGAATATCCGGACGTAGATAAAAAAATGAGTTTTCAAATTTCTGTTTAAGGTGACTTATTATCCCGAATTTCATGCGGCTGCTTGAATTCCATTCTAAAACAGCTCCCCTTCCCATCTCTACTTTCCACTGTTATACTGCCCCCCATTGCTTCGACTACAGTTTTGGTAATATACAAACCGAGCCCGGTCCCTTCGATTTTGTTTT
>DAOVGD010000084.1 GCA_030672555.1 Desulfobacterales bacterium | reverse complement strand
TTGCGATCGGTATCGTAGAGGCTGTTGGAAAAATGCATCACGCAGGTAGGTTGCGGGCAGTGACCTATTCCCAAGAGGTGACCTACCTCATGCACCGCTTCGGTCAGCGCCCGGCGTAAAAATAGTTCTGCAGTAAAGGGCCTTCCCGGATATCCCGCTTTCAACCTGGCCAGTGAAATGATGGCGCAACGGGCCGCTGAGTACGCCTCGCCGAACACAAAATTCAGTCCGTCGGCATAAAGGTCAGCCTCGGTGACCGCCAGCAGAAAATCCTGGGCCGGCTTCAGAATACGCAGGCGCCACAGGATGGGGGTCGATTTATATTGCCCTCGTGCAGTATGAAGCTCCTTTTCCCTGAGCTCAAACGTCCCGCCCGGTTCGACAGTGCCGCAGAAAACCATCGCCAGGTTTTCCTGCAAATGGTTCAGTACCTTTGGATCAACGTCCGCAGTCCAAAAAAGCCGGATTCGCATACCTCTCATCTGCTTCTCCATTTCCCTGTTTCCTCTTCCAAGCCGCCTCAGGCGCGCAAAGGTTTACAGGTTCTTGGTTATTTGATATGTTTATTATTAAAGAATTCGCCCTGAAATGCAACCTCCGGGAGCTAAAAAACCGAATTTGCCGGCTTCATCCTGTACCTTTGTCGAAATGTAAGAGCAGATAGGGGGAGCTGGCTGAGATCCAGCGCCGCATTGAGGAGTTAGAGAAGAAAAAAGGGAAAGGTATGGGGTAAGAAGAGTGAAATGAAAGAGGGGTATCCAAGACATGTAAAGCCAGACCATAAACCTTTTGATCCTCTGCAGCTCGGAGCATCGACAGAAGGTATTGTATGTAAGGATTCGATGAGAAAGTATACAGATTTCTACTGCACAGGAGTCTATGGAGGGATATCTACGGGCTATGTCGTTGGCTGCTGCCTGAGGTGCATCTTCTGCTGGGTTGATTTCTCGAGGGACTACCCCGAGAAGTTCGGCAGATTCTATTCACCTGAAAACGCCTTTGAACAGCTTTTGAGAAATGCAAAAAAGAACAGAGTGAAAAAGATGAGGATATCAGGTGGGGAGCCAACCCTCTGCCGCGGCCATCTCCTTGGCCTCCTTGACTTGACCGAAGGCACGGACTATTTGTTCATCCTCGAGACAAATGGCATGTTCTTCGGTGCTGATGAAGGATATGTCAAGGAATTGACAAAATATACAAATATCCGTGTAAGGATATCACTTAAGGCAGGTACACCAGAGGGGTTTCAGAGAAGAACGGGAGCAAAAGGTGATTTATACAAGCTTCCTTACAAGGCCATTAGATATCTAATAAGAGAAGAGATACCCTTCCATGTAGCAGCCATGAGCGACCAAAGACTAATGCCTTCTGAAGAAAGGGCAGTCATGTTAAGGAAGCTAAAGGAGATTGGATATAGAGACTTTCTGGAAGAAGAGGCCTGTGATCCTTATCCTCATACAATCTATAGAGTTAAAGAGGCAGGGTTATCGATATTTAACAGGCAATAAGATGGATACTTATCTGGGGAGAAAACAGGATAACCCCTTTACGCACTTCTTTTTTCACATTCAGTTTACCACATGAGTTTAGCAGACTCGAATCTGAAAAAGGATCACTTCTCCCGGGCTTTCTGATCTGAGTGAGAGTTTACAAGTCCCCATGTATAAGTTAAAATAAAAGAAATTTGCGAGAAAAAAGGATTGTACATGTGAATATGAGTAACCGAGAATATAGTCTGTTTGAAATTATAAGAGATCCAGGGCTGCGAATGTACGAAAGCTCTGACCTCACAACTAGTGGTCGTCATTATTTTTATCGCTATGACGCTGGTGAAGAGGTTTTTTATCGAGCAACTGTTCCGGCGGGGGCCACCCCACCGCATTTTTGTCCTCTCCGTTCCACAGAAAAAGTCCCGATAGGGGGTTGGTATACGGTGGAAAAAAAGGTGCGCACTCCATTCCCTTTGCGATTGATCGTTGATCGAAAAGCCACCCCAATCGGAAGCATCTAACCTGTAGAAGAATATGGAGAATAGAGAAAATAGGGGATGTCCGTGACATAAGCGCTATAGGATGTCCCCCTCGGCCCGCTCACGCAAAACAACAAAATAGATATAAGCATGTTACCATTTTTGTGGCGAGATATAAGGCGTCTGCTCAATGCGATTGTTCGCCGACTCTTTCCGCTATCCATCAATCGATAACTACGAATTGCCTTTTATAATTGGGACTTGGCTTCGTTTAGCCGCAGCGAGCAAATTTTTATCCAGAGTAGCAATGGGCAGTCCTTTCTTCATTGCGAGATCTAAATATGAGGCATCGTAGCTTGAAAGTTTGTGCTCACGGGCCACGGCTAAAATTTCCTTAATCATCCTTTCCGGTGCTTCCTGTTCAATTATTATTGGGAGTTCGGATAATAAGGCTATAAATCGCGTACTATCTGCCTCACTGAGACGTTTTTTGCGTTCAGCGACCAGTAATACATTTCCAACTTCTAATGGCCAAATTAAAGGAACGAATGCAATAGCCTTCTCCAGGCTATCCAGAATAGTATCAGCATATAGACTTGTTTCATCCTTGAAACACCACGCCATAACCACTGAATTATCGATTACAAAATTTTCACTCATTTAGCGCCTTCCTTCTTCAATCATATCGCGGATAGAAAGACCATTAAGAGTGTGTTTGTTACGGAATTTTCGCAATTCAGCAATAACCTGTTTAGGTTCCGTCTTTCGTAAAGGTGCTGGAGGTTGCAATACGGCTACTGGCACGCCATGTTTTGTAATGGTTATTCGTTCTCCTTTGGATACACGTTCAAGAAGTTTTGGAAGATGGGTTTTGGCTTCATATGCACCGATTGTTTCCATAATATTCTCCATATTTATCGTAGACCAGTTTAAGACCAGTCTAATGAAAATATTTTCATCTGTCAAGCAACAATTTTCTATTACTCACACTTGTCCATATCATCCAACGAAATCAGCAGCACGTTCGGATTTTCTTGCTTTTGCAGCGACTCCGTGAATCCTGCTCGTGAAAAAAGGGCATAGAAATACTCATAGTTTTCGTAGCGTGGCATGGACGCCTTTTTGACAAGATCACAAAGGATGTTTTGACCCACTCGCTTTTTGCTCCACTTGCATTCTCCCACCAGTATGCGCTTGCCCTCTTCATCAATCGCCACGATATCCAGCTCGCGTTTGGGGTCCCAATATTTTCCAATTCTTTCAAGCGTTAGCGGAAGTCGTCCCTGCCGATTTATTCTTTTCAGATATTCAGCGGCGATTTGTTCGAATACCAGCCCGGTGTATTGGTCGAGATACGGCCTGATCTTTCTTTCAAGGACGACCCTCCACTCTCCCTCTTCAATAAAGCTTTTGTATGGCATGATAAATCGAAACCAAAAATTAAAGTAGTAGTCGGACAGCCGATATATCCCCTTTCGGCTTTTGTCCGGATGTTTTTCGGTTATGGGCACCTCCCGCGTCACAATGTGTAAATTCTGCAAAACCGAAAGATACTTCACCACGGTGCCTCGAGGCAATCCGCATGCTTGAGCTATTTCGTTTGGTCGGGTATTCCCGAATGCAATGCTCTTCAAGATGGAGTAATATCCTGAGAGCTCTCTCAGTTCCTCCATGAGCAGGAACTGAACCTCCTGATACAGGTACGCGTCAGGATAAAGAAAACTGTCCCTGATGTTCTCTTAAAAGTCTTTTTGTGAACGACTCTATTTGATCTAATGAACTTACCCCAATTTAGTGGACATCTCGAAAAGTCATGATATATGATTATGAAGGAGGTGCCAGATGAGTTCCAAAAAACGTCGAACGTTCAGCCGAGAATTCAAAACAGAGGGTGTTAGGTTAATCACTGACAAAGGTTACAGCATTGCTGAAGCATCCGGAAATCTTGGTATCGATTACAGGGCTGTCCGGGACGTCCGGGGCAAGAGGGGGACGGTGGGGGCGTGCCGCTTTTTTTCGTCCCGAGGTGTTCTCCTGGCGGAGCTGTGGTTATGAAGACAAAATCGTCTGACGTCATAAGTGGTTCCCAGGCCTTCAAAAAGCGGGATGTTATTGAAAACCTTCATAGGGATGTGGAATATCTC
>DAOVGD010000101.1 GCA_030672555.1 Desulfobacterales bacterium | reverse complement strand
ATCTGGAAAATATGTGCCGTCAATATAAACTCCAACGTAAACTCTAAGACCCGAACTCATCTGGTAGCTCGGCGGCAATACACATACTTCACTGCCAGGTTCAATAGCTATCGTTTGATTATTTAATGTCCCGCCAGGACTACCATAACAGTCCCCAGACTCCCATTGCCAACTGGTAGTTTCAGCCATGACTGGTTGAGCAGTCACAGCGTAAATCAATCCAGTTATTAATAGAGCATAGAACATATTATTTAGCGCAAAAGATCTAAGTAGCTTTTTATTCATTGAGGGCCTCCATTTTCAGATAGTTATTAATTTTCGAAGGGCGTCATTGGTTGTATTATAATAGGTTCAGCAAACAATGGTGGTCTATGACTTATCAGGGCGAAACCCAACAAATCAATTTAATGGGTTTTCGTTCAGGCACTAATTATGTTCTCATTACAAACTTGTTATGAAACATCAATTTTAGCGTTCAGCATAAAAAATGTTGACAAAACTTTATATGTTTTTATTATAGGTTTTAATTAAATACCTATTTCTGATCAATTCTGAAGGAGTTATACAGTATATAATTTCTAAATTCAACCCGGAAAAAGGATGTTCTGATGAAACGGATAATACTGTTGATTGCGGTGTTTTTTTCAATCAGTGGCATGGCATACGCAGAGACCATGTATGTAACGGATTCGTTCGAAGTCACCATTCGTACAGGAAAAGACATAACTCACAAGATCATTGCGCTTGCAAAATCGAACCAAAAATTAGAGGTCGTAGAACAGGAGGATGAATGGGCTTTTGTACGGCTGCAAAATGGCAAAGAAGGATGGATGCTGAACCGTTTTCTAACCAAAGATATACCAAAGAGTGTACAAATAAAGGATCTTAAACGGCAAAATAAAAATTTGGTTCGCACCGTGTCCCTATATAAGGAGGAAAACGAAGCGCTTAAAAAAGACAACCGAGAACAGGCCATGAGCCTAAAAAAGCAAGAAAAGACCTCGGGTAAGATCGAAGAGGAATATAATACGCTAAAACGGGAATCAGCAGATTTTTTGAAGTTAAAGGAGTCCTATGAAAAGGCATCAGAAGATCTTGCTGTTCAAACAAAACGGGTAGAGGCTTTAGAGGGTGAGGTAAAGTCTCTCAGATGGGATAAGGGCCTCCGATGGTTTTTAAGTGGTGCGGCAATACTATTAGCCGGGATATTAATAGGGGTCTTTTTTCGAAGGCAGCGCAAGTCATCACTTCTGGAATAGCGCCAGTACCCATGCCTGCTGGCGCAGACTTTCTTATCTATCATGGAATACAAAAAAGATTTTCTAGTAATCGGAAGCGGAATCGCTGGCCTTACATTTGCCCTAAAGGTGGCAGATTACGGTACAGTAGCGGTGATAACCAAGAAAGATATAATGGAAGGGAATACCAGGTATGCCCAGGGAGGGATTGCCTCGGTCTTTGGCCCAAATGACTCTTTTGATCTTCATATTCAGGATACCCTTCAGTCCGGTGATGGATTATGCAAAAAATCAATAGTTGAAATGGTAGTAAGAGAGGCTCCCGAGCGGATCCAGGAACTATTCGATATGGGCGTACGCTTTGCCGTTCGATCAGACAAAAAGACGTTTGATTTGGGCCGTGAAGGAGGACATTCCAGAAACAGGATTGTACATGCAAGCGACATGACCGGCAGCGAGATAGAGAAGGTCTTGGCCGGAAGGGCTCGGGAACACAAAAACATTACCATCTTTGAGAACCATATCGCTATAGATTTGATCACCTATTCAAAAAGCTTCAAGCGTGGTTTAATAACCGCCAACCACGAAGATTATTGCTGTGGAGCATATGCCCTTGATATTGACAAAAATGAGGTTCATACCTTTGGAGCCAAGACAACTGTTCTTGCTACTGGAGGATCGTGCAAAGCCTATCTTTATACCAGCAATCCGGATGTAGCAACAGGCGCTGGTATAGCCATGGGATATAGGGCAGGCGCCGAGGTTGCAAATATGGAATTTGTACAGTTTCATCCCACCTGTCTCTATCATCCGGACGCAAAAAATTTTCTTATTTCCGAGGCGGTACGAGGAGAAGGTGGCGTCTTGGTGAATGCCAAGGGTCATGCATTTATGGAAGATTATGATCCAGACAAAGATTTGGCGTGTCGGGATGTAGTAGCGCGCTCAATCGACATGGAACTAAAGAAGAGTGGTGATGAATCGGTCTGTCTCGACATTACGCATCGCAACCCTGATTTTATTAGGCGCAGGTTCCCTAATATTTATGAAAAATGTCTCTTTTTTGGAATTGACATGACAAAAGAACCAATCCCTGTTGTCCCGGCGGCCCACTATATGTGCGGCGGAGTTGTTACCGATAATGCGGGAAGGACTAATATTAAACAACTTTATGCTATCGGTGAAGTGGCCTGTACTGGTCTTCACGGAGCAAACCGTCTCGCCAGCAATTCTCTTTTAGAAGCTCTTGTGTTTGCGGACAAAGCAGCACATCAATCTATACAAGAACTAAATTCTATTTCAGAAAGCACAATCCCTGAACTTCCTTTGTGGGATCCGGGAGGTGCTACAGACAGTGACGAGGCCATCATGGTGTCTCAGAACTGGGATGAAATTCGTCGGTTTATGTGGAATTATGTAGGGATCGTACGTTCAAACAAGAGGCTTTATAGAGCAAAACATCGTATCGATAATATTAAGCAGGAAATTTTGGAATATTATTGGGACTTCAAGGTCACAAGCGATATTATAGAATTGCGGAATATTGCTGAAGTTGCGGATATGATAATACAGTGCGCCATGCTAAGAAAAGAAAGCCGGGGACTTCATTACAATCTTCAATATCCGTACAAGGATGACAAAAATTGGAAAAAGGATACGGTGTTATGTCGGCATTCCTAATCTCCCTCCCCTGTTAGTCTTTTAATAAGCCGCGACAACAATCTCTTCAGATTGACAACAAAAAGGATTCCTCCAAGGATTGATAGGGCTAATGGGAATCGATAAAAAGGGTTATAGTCGGGCTGGCTTTTTGCAATAAAAACACCTGTAATTCCAAAGACTAAAACCACGGCCGACGCAACCAAAACAATACCATAAAATATGGTTGAAGAATACCATGGAGCAATAATTTTTCGAAAAGAGGGGGTGCGAGTTGAACTCATATCACGAAAAAAAACACGTATGCTTTTTGTAATGTCCATTTATGGTTTTCGTATAGATCATAATTCTTTCTTATCAGGTTTAAACCCTATAAAAAGTGTACAGACTCCAAATGTGAGTGGTTTGTAGTAGACCTTTTCAAAGCCTGCCTCCCGCATAAGCTCGCAAAAATCTTTTGGAGAGGGAAACTTCAAAACCGAATCCGGGAGATAACTGTACGCCCCTGAATCCCCTGATATTATTTTACCTATCATAGGAAGAATTTTTTGAAAATAGATGAAATAGAGATTTTTCATAAAATCTATTTTGGGGAGTGTGAGCTCCAGAATGAGAACCTGCCCCCAGTTTTTGAGAAGTTCATGGAAGACCTCCAGCACCCTCTTCTTGTCTGCGATATTTCGAATACCAAATGCCATGGTCACGGCATCGAACACCCCTGGTTTAAATGGCGGATGGAACGCGTCACTTTGGGCTGGTCTGATATCTACACAATATTTAGCTCCGACTATCTTTTTTTTCCCTAATTGAAGCATTCTAAATGCAAAGTCAATCCCCCATACTGTGATCGATCTCCCCTTTTGACGCCCGATTTCCAGAGCAACATCCCCGGTGCCTGTAGCCACATCCAATACCCGACCTTCAGGCGGCACCCGGAGGGCTTTGACCAATACTCGTCGCCAGTGAATGTCACGCCTCAAGCTAAGGAAATGATTTAAAAAATCATACCTCGGGGCAATTGCTTGAAACATCTCTTGTATATGTTTTCCTTCCATTAAAAAATGTCCGATCGGGCGAGTTGAAGACCCTGTGTCCGCTCAGAAATGGCATCTTTTGCCCCGATACTGCGTTCTCCGCAGGTTTCTATCCTCGACATAGCGCGGCTATGCCTGCGGTAGAAACCTTTGTGCGGCCTTGTCTCGGGACAAAATCTACCATTTCTGAGTGGACCAGGGTTCCGTCATTCTTGCCGATAACAGGTTGAAATGATGTTGATATAATCCAAGTCTAAAATTCTCACGCAAAGGCGCAAAGTCGCTAAGGTTTTTTTTTGTCCTTTGCGGTCTTTGCGGCTTTGCGTGAGTCTTCAAC
>DAOVGD010000174.1 GCA_030672555.1 Desulfobacterales bacterium | reverse complement strand
TACACACATCCTGTCGGTTTGGGCAGTCCAGCCATTTTACAGGCGCCTTTGCCCGGTCCTGACGGAAAAAGCTCATAGATGTATTTCAGCTTGAAACCGGTTGCCTTGGAAAGAATACGAACCATGGGTGCAATACCATTCTTCTCGTAATACTCCTGCAAGCACTTGACTACCTTCATGTGTTCGTCGGTAATCTCATCAATACCTTCTTCCTTTTTTACATGCTGTAGCCACTCCGGGCAGAAATTTTCATAGGCGTCGATAAAGCCGTCTTCATCCACCTCGAAAGTCACTTCCCCATATTGAACGGTTGCCATAAAACTAATCCTCCTTTCGTAATACGAATAATTTGACAGTATTTTATTGGCCTGTCGCCACGCCTTTTCGATAAGCCACCCAAATATGAAACCCACGTATATAGCATACGAATCTTTTTGTCAACATGAAAATATAGAAATGTCAATAGCATTTCACGTGGCCCTGTCTGCCATCTCTGTCCGAAGTTCACTAAGATGATTTTGGGCAAAATCGATCTCAGGATCAAGGTCAAGGGCCATTTTGTAAAGTTTGATGGCTTCAGCATTGTGTCCCATTGCCTTTAAGTTGGCCCCAATGTTAGCATAATCGATGGCAGATCCAGGGTCGATTTCCAGGACCTTCTCAAATTGGGCTATTGCCTCCTCGTATACCTTTAACTTAAAATAGCAGTATCCCAACTGTTGATAGACCTCTTTCAATCGGTTATTGTGGCTGAGACCTTCCAACAACATTTCGATCGCCTTTTCATAGGCATCCATATCGCGATAAGCAATCCCGATGTGACAGTATATACTTGCTATATCTACCGGTCGGGGATCAAGGGAAAGTGCATGCTTAAAATGCTCCAGGGCCTTTTCCGGCCATTCAAGTCTTTCGTAAGCATATCCCAGAAAGAACTCCACCTCGTAACGATTCGGGAAGAGAATCGACATCTTTTGCATCTCTTCAAGGGCCCTGTGTGCGTCAGGCAACTGGGAGACCAGCTTGGCAGAATGATAACAGACGTCATTGTCTCTGGTTCTATCCCTGAAGTGTGCCCCGGGAATAACCGTATAAGCAACCGGAATCTTTAGGCTTGAGTGCGTCATGTCCACCGCAAAGACATCGAGACCGATACAGGAAAGAGCCTCTACACACCGGTCGATTTCGACCTTCAAGTTGTTATCTGCCAGATCAGGAAGTGATTGCAAATCAACGACTTTTTCGTCAGATGTCACGTAGGATGCTTCTTGTAGATCGACAAACTTGGGAAGCGTGGGGCTGTAAGTAGTCCGATTTTCAAAATCACCGGCCAATTGAGCAATTTCGGTTAGTGCCCGTATGACCGATTTTTCCGGACTGGTAGTCGTGCCGGCGGTAAATATAATCTCACTGGAATGAGGGAAGGTACTTGGATCGTATGCAAGAGCCCCTACAGTAGGTATCCCTGTATCGAGTGAAAAATCCTTTAAGTACAACTTGATTCCGTTTTGTTGAAACTTCTGTATCAATTCCCTGCCTGCCGGATCTTCAATAGATTCCAAGGAGATAGCAGGAGTAGGTCGTTTTTCGTGGCTGATTACGGAAGAGACATGTCGTTCCACCACCTCACATAGCCCCTGGAGTAACGCTTCTTCCACAGAGTTGCCTGCTGCCGGCCCGTTATATTCATGAATAGTATAAAACCATCCAATAGGAAGGTACAACTCCTTGCCGGTTTTTATATCTAACGCTTTTGTCCAGGTAAGTGGTAAATTTTCAAATAACTTTGACGCTGCTTCTGTTTCCGGGACAGGGTCATGCACAGAAAGAGGGATATAATGGAATGGAAGAGCATGGTCCTTGACCATGCTGTATGTTGTCTCCAAGAAATGGTTTTCATGTATAAAACTAAAAAAACTGAATCGTTCTACAAGTTCCATCAGAGCGCTTGCCCGGGCCTGATCCGGTGTCCCTCCCTTCCCCATCTGTTTTTGTGTCCCGATCATTTTAACGGCATCCGTTCCACACATACTGAGGTAGACCGGAATATTAAGACGTCCTGTATCAATGCGGACAAGTTTTTCCAGGATATCAACGCCCGAATCTTTAAGCCGCTTCTTGACCTCTTGAACGGTCTCCTCGGGGGAAATAACCTTGTCGAGTTCGTAGGTGTAATTTTTAAAGCAATCTTGTACTTGCATCTATATATCCTAAGACAATGTTTTGGAGGTTCACTATCATTCTGTTATCAAAAAAGCTTAAAAATAAGTCGCCGGATAATTCAGGAATTGAGAAATTAAGGAATTAAAATCAATAGAACACCTTGAATTCCTCAATCCCTAAATTCGAAATCCCTAAATTATCCGGCGACTTATTACTACCTCGTCCTTCTTGGCCAACTCTCTCAGATAAACATTGACTGTCGTATCATATATCGTTTCAACATGCTTTCCTACATAATTGGCCTCAATCGGAAGTTCCCGGTGCCCTCTGTCGACAAGGACCGCAAGCTCGATCCGTTTTGGGCGACCAAAGTCGATAAGTACGTCCATGGCAGCGCGAACAGTACGTCCGGTAAACAGGACATCATCAACCAGGACAACCTTTTTGTCGTCCAGAGAAAAAGGGATTTCTGTTTTTTGGATGACCGGTTGGTGACTAATACGGGTCCAGTCGTCCCGGTACAGGTTAATATCAATATCACCTTTTGGTACAAGGACATCCTCTATGTTAGAGATTTTTTTCTGTATACGATCGGCCAAATATACTCCTCCTGTACGAATACCAATCAAGACAAGATCTTTTACCCCCTTATGGGTTTCCAGCATCTCATGCGTCATTCTCGTAAGTATACGATCGATATCTTTGGCCTTAAGAATAACTTTTTCGTTTGTCATGCTGTAGCTCTCAAGATAATGTTTTAGGTTTCTCCATCATTTGAGTTATTAAAAAATGGGTAATTCCTCAATCCTAATAACCTGTATAGACGATCAAAGTCAACCCCTTCAACTATTAGACGCACTCCTGCCTCTACTTTTTCCCTTTCTCGGAGACGAAGTTTACGTGACAGATCACCGACCGTTTCGGCCACGGTATAGGTATCATCCCGTACGACCAACATGGGGACACCGTTCATTTCAGCCTTTGATACCACAATTTCATTCGGATAAAGGTTGCCTGTCAAGATGATGCATTTGGCATGGGTCTCTATGGCTGCCAGTTGAATATCCGAGCGGTCTCCCCCTACAATGACCGCATTATTCCGTGTCTTTCGTGAGTATTCAATAAACTTGTCTACCTGCATCCCGCCGATTAAAAATTTTTCTACAAGCTCATCCAGCTTATCCCTACAACACAGGACATCGGCGCCTAGTCTCTCCGCTATATCTTCGACCATGACAGCCCCGAGGACCGTATGGTGTGGTATTACACCCAACACAGGGATCCCTTTCCTCTGGAGGAAGGGAACAATATGGTCTCTCACCATATCTCGCAATTCCGCCTCTACGTTATTAATAACTAAACCGATTAGTCTTTCTCCCAAGCGCTCCTGGGCATCTAATATAGCATCTAAGAAAAACTCTTTTTCGTATTGATCAACAAGAAGTACTTTACTATCAAACTTTTCCACAACCTGAAAACCCGATAAATTCAGGAACTTGCCGGAAGTCAGCGAGCCTGAGCCACTCATAAGTAGAAGATCTGTTCCCTCTGAGATACGTTTAAAAACGGTCGTTATACGTTCCTCAAAGCCTTTGATATCGTGTTGGTAAGCCTCCATCATGACATCGTACGTTATCAATCCGGGGCACAAATCTTCAATCGCTCCTTCAAGGTCAAGCGCCCGATAGATAACCCAGGCATCCTTGTCGGTGAGTACCCCTTTGGCTTTGACGGGGAAAATACCAACCGGTTTAAAGTATCCGATCTTTATGTTGTCCTCCAGGAATCGGTGGCCGAGTCCCAACACCGTTAGATTCTTTCCTGAATATCCTGATGTTGATCCTACATATAAAGATTTCATGTCACTCCCCTTATAAGAATTTAGGAATTTCGGGATTGAGGAATTAAGGAATTATAAAGATGTTGCTTTTGGAATCGGATAATGTCAGTATTCACAATTCCTAAATCCATAATTCCCCAATTCCTGAATCTTACTCCTGTACCGTGAACCTTGCATCTACCGCCACTGCCCCTTTCCCTTCGGGACGGACCACAAGTGGATTGATATCAGCCTCGATGATCTCCGGGAAATCAAGAGCCATTTGAGATAGCGCTAATATACTCTTTCTTATGGCCAAAAGGTCAGCAGCCGGTTCTCCGCGCACACCCCGAAGAAGCGGAAATGATCGTATCTCCCTTATCATGGCATCAGCATCTTCAACACTGACCGGGACGATCCTGAATGCCACATCTTTTAGAACTTCCACATAGATCCCACCAAGACCGAACATAATCATAGGACCAAACTGTATATCATTGCTGATTCCCAGTATGACCTCTCTCCCTCCCCGGACCATCTCCTGTACCGATATCCCCATGATACGCGCATTGGGAAGCCGTTGCCTGATATTTGAGGTGATGTCGAAAAAGGCCTCTTCCACCATACGTTCATTTTCAAGTCCGGCCCTAACGCCTCCCATATCGCTTTTGTGCAGCACGTCGGGAGACGCGATTTTCATGACAACCGGATACCCTATCTCGGATGCCGCACTGACCGCCTTTTTTGTGGTATTGACCAGAATATTCTTGGAAAGCGTAAAATTATACGCTTCAAGGACCTCCCGGGCTTCAATTTCGATCAGATCAGATCTCTTTTGTTCAGTAACTGATGCAAATATTTGCCGCACCTTTGGTATGGCTACCTCTACACGTACAAACTCTTTTTCAGGCTGATTAAGCCACTGCCGATAGCGAAACATTGCATTCAGTGCCGCGACAGCCTCTTCCGGATAACCAAAGGTAGGAATACCGTTATCCTGGAATATCTTACGGCCCGGCCTTACTTTTCTTTCACCCATAAACGACGTTATAATTGGTTTGTCAGTGTTTTTTGCCAGCGCTACAATCGCTTCAGCGGTCTCAACTATATCAATCGCCGCAGTCGGTGTAAGCAGAATTAGCACCGCATCGATCAAGTCGTCGGCCAATATGACCTCCAGGGTCTTTTTATATCGTTCGGATGTCGCATCACCAATAATGTCTATGGGATTGTAAAAAGATGCCGTCGGCGGAAGAAATGAACGGAGGCGTTCCACGGACTCCTTTTTTATAGACGGCAGTTCAAGGTCGGATAGATCGCAGGCGTCCGCCGCAATAATCCCGGGGCCGCCGGAATTTGTAACAATTGCCACCCTGGGTCCCTTGGGGAGCGGCTGGCTGGCAAATGCTGTTGCATATACGAAAAGCTCCTGTATTGAATGGGCATGGACAATGCCACACTGCTTGAATGCCGCATTATACGCCGTATTGGAACCAGCCAAAGCCCCGGTGTGTGAAGAGGCCGCTTTTGCGCCCGCGCTGGTTGTGCCTGATTTTATCATGATAATCGGTTTTTTCTTAGATACCGACTGTGCTACGTTCATGAAGGTGTGGCCGTCTTCGATGCTTTCGAGATATCCGAGGATAACCCGAGTGTTCTCATCGTCTGCCATAGCCCTTATCAGATCGATCTCTGTAATGTCTGCCTTGTTGCCCAGGCTGATAAATTTTGAAAAGCCGATATTTTCTCCAAGCGCCCAGTCGAGGATGGCTACACAGAGCGCCCCTGATTGCGAAAAAAATCCAATATGACCGGCCAAAGGCATACCCGCTGCAAAAGATGCGTTAAGAAAAGATGCAGTATCGATAATACCGAGGCAGTTTGGACCTATGAGACGAATGCCCGCTTCTTTGATCTCCTTGACGAGCTCTTCTTCCAGGTGGCTTCCAGCGCCCCCCACTTCCTTAAAACCCGCGGTAATGACAACAACCGAGTCAACATCCTTTTCTTTGCATTGTCTTATAACATCCAAGACCCGCGGGGGAGGAACGGAGACAATCACGAGGTCTATAGGATCCGGAATGGACAGAAGATCTGGAAAGGCTTTTTGTCCCAGTATGGTATCTGTCCTTGGGTTTACCGGGTACACGGCGCCGGAATAACTGTATTGGAGAATATTTTTTAGAATGTCGTAGCCGATCTTCCCCTGTTTCGTGGAAGCCCCTACGATAGCCACTGACTTAGGATTGAAGAAGTGGTCCAAGATCGATCCTTCTCTTTTAAAAGAATACCTTCAAATACAGATTAAACTACCAAAAAGTATATGAAGTAGTCAAGGGGAAGCTCTTCCCAGCTCCTAAGTTCGGAATTTTCTTTTCATAAATCGACTAAGCTAAACTTTTTTGTTAAAAATCCGATAACTACAATAAGGAGAAATGACAACAAAGGGGTGAGGAAGATGATCAACGGAATTTACTCAGCAATATCAGCCTTAAAGGCCTTTGAAAAAAAGTTGGGTACTTCTGCCAATAATATAGCCAACGTCAATACTCAGGGATTTAAAACGAGTCGTGCAAGCTCCCAAGAGGCCTCCTCTCAAGATGTGTCTGCTTCTTCAGGGACAGCACAGGTGGGGCGAGGTACAACCGTGGGGGCTATTTACGAGGATCTTGCTCAGGGCTCGTTTGAATCAACCTCTTCTACTACCGACATGGCTATAGGGGGGGATGGATTTTTTATGGCCATGGCGCCAGAAGGAGGAACCTATTATACAAGAGACGGACAATTTAACTTTGATAAGGATGGTAAATTTGTCACTACGGCAGGTTATGCAGTACAGGGATGGGAGATTGATCCGATTACCGGTGAGACGCAGGGTGCAATTCAGGATATTACATTAGATTCATTTACGTCTCCTCCGGAAGAAACAACCATAGTAAAAAATATCATAAATCTTAATGCCAATACAGAGGACAAATCAGTTGGAACAAACGCCCTTGCAAATGCATGGGATGGAAATAATCCTGACGGGGAGTATATAGCCGACAATGCATATGAGTACCAGACATCAACAAAGGTATACGACAGCGTTGGCGCTTCACATGACATTACATCCTACTTTGACAGGACGGGTGCTGATTCTCTGTGGGAATTCATTGTCACCGCAAATCCAGCCGAGGACCTAAGACCCGGGGCTACAGGTGATAATCTTGGTTTGTTGGCTCGGGGTACCTTAGCATTTAACAGTCATGGTTCCGTCTCAAATCTGACTATGGATATTAATGATGGCGCCGGCAACTGGATATCTCAAAATGTTACTACAGACCTTACAAATGGCCGTTTTACTTTTCATCCTGACTTCTTGGGCGCAACGGACGGCTCTACTCAGATGTCGATTCAGCTCGATTTTGGTTCTTTTTATAATGGTTCTTCATGGGTTAATGATGCATCTTCATCAACACAGTATTCTGCTTCATCCAATACTGTCTATTCATCTGCCGACGGATATGGGGCTGGCGATCTTGAGGCGGTTGCCGTCAGCACCGATGGAGTGATTACCGGTAGTTACAGCAATGGCCAGGTCTTGGACCTTTATCAGGTGGCAATTGCCAAATTCAACAATCCGCAGGGACTCAAGAAAATCGGCAACAATCTGTACGCACAGACCAATGAGTCAGGCGACGCCATTACCGGCAGACCAGGAACAAACGGCCTGGGAAGTATTGCACCAAACGCATTGGAACAATCGAACGTTGACATTGGAAGAGAGTTTGTAAATATAATCTTGATAAAAAGAGGTTTTCAAGCTAATCTTAAAGTAATTTCTGCCGAAGATGAAATGATAGGAGATCTGTTGAACATCATTTCGTGACATAAAAGAGTAATGATTATAACCGACGATAAAACCATCCATGATATCTTGAAAGCGAGCAGAAATATTGCGGTCGTAGGTTTAAGCCCAAAACCTCATCGTGATTCGTTTATGGTGGCCCATTACATGCAAGAACAGGGTTACCGCATTATCCCCGTTCGTCCCAAGGCAAAGGAGATCCTTGGAGAAATTGTCTATCCTGATTTAATCCATATTCCCGGTCCCATAGATATTGTTAACGTATTCAGAGCTCCGGATAAAATAATACCCGTGGCTGAAGAGGCTATCAAGGTAAAGCCAAAGGTGTTTTGGATGCAGCTTGGGATTGAAAATAATGATGCCGCACATTTGCTGGCCGATGCCGGGGTTATGGTAGTAATGAATAGATGTTTAAAAATCGAACACATGAAAATGCAGGGTAAATATATAGGAACTTCAATTTAAACCATTGGATTTCAGAAAGTAATTACTTGCAAAACGAATTACTTTTGATACTTATTATCAATAACGCTTTCATGCGTAACACAACCAAATAACAGTTACAGCAAGACTTTTGAAAAACGTGGGATTCCAACATTCTTTTATGGTAGATTCATACGCAATGACTGATGTCGGCAAGGTGCGTTCCGGCAATGAAGATGATTTTGTAATAGACGACACGTGCGGTGTGTATGTTGTATCAGACGGGATGGGGGGCCATCAGGCCGGGGAAGTTGCCAGCGAGCTTGTGGTAACTACCATTCGGGACTACATAAAACAATACAGGCTTGGCGAGAAAGATGAAAAGCTGTTACGGGACAATTATGATAACACCCTTTCCGAACCTGCAAACATAGTATACAGCGGTATCAAGTTGGCCAATCATATTGTTTTTAATATGTCGCAGAGAAAGGCCAATTGTAAGGGGATGGGCGCAACCGCGGTGGTGCTTGCGGTTTTTGACGATAGAATTATAACAGCAAATGTAGGAGATAGCAGAGTCTATTTGATAAGAGGGAATAATATAGAATGTCTTTCCTGCGACCATACGTTAGCGTATGATCAACTCCGTGAAGAACTTATCCGGGAGGATGAGTTTGAGAAATCGCCTTATAAACATGTACTGACTCGTGCCGTTGGTGTAGAGGAGGATGTAGAACCAGATGTCTGTGAGTTTCAGGTCTTGCCTGGTGACCGTTTTCTCCTATGCTCGGACGGGTTGACCAATATGGTGGATGAATCCGAAATTTTGGGGATTGTGACTCATCAAAATATACCTGAAACAATATGTCGTAAACTTGTTGGTATTGCCAATAAAAATGGCGGCCTTGACAATATCACAGTAGTATTGTTACATTTTGTTAATGGACGGTTTTATTGGCTTCGTTCTTTATTTTCTAAATTATTTCGGAGGGGTTGATAGTGGCAAAGTTAGTCTTAAAATTTAAGGATGTTGAAATAAAAACATATCCCTTCACAAAATCAGGCATGACCGTTGGACGCAATGAGGATAATGATATTGTCGTCAGTAACATGGCTGTTTCCGGGTATCATGCCAAACTCGATATGGTGGGAAACAATTTTTTCCTGACTGATTTGCAGAGTATGAACGGGACCTATGTCAATGATCGCAAGATTGTAAGCATTAAACTGTCGAATAAAGATAAGATCACTGTTGGAAAACATCTCATTGAATTCTATATGGATGGGGGAGAGCAAAAGAAGAGTGATTCCACAGCAGATTTTGATCAGACCATGTATTTGGATACCCAGAAAGCTAAGGAGTTACGGGATAAATCTAAAGGACCTAAAGCGACCCAGAAAAAGGCTGTTGCCGTTCAAGCGAAGCAACGGACAGGTGTCATTACATTTATATCCGGCGGCGAAGGGGAGATAGCGCTTAAAAAGAAGTTAATCAAAATAGGTAAAGACGAGACCTGTGATATTATAATTTCCGGAATGTTTGTTGCCGGCACCGCGGCTACCATTAGCCTCAGGCCGTCGGGTTATGCTATCACCTTTGCCGGCGGCATGGCCAAATTAAAAGTTAACGGCAAGGCTGTCAAGGATAGCGTATTCCTAAAAGAATTCGATATGATTGAAATAGGCTCTGCCAAGATGCAGTTTTACATCAAGTAGGGCCGATAAAAGAAGACCTGCCACCATTTTACCTCCGGGGACAATTCTTTATCCCTTGTAAAAAGTCCTCAATTCTTTGCCTCGAAATAATCCATCCATGGGTCCGCATCGATGAACTGAAAAAATTTCATAAGCAGTTTTACATATTACGAGCTATTCATTGGAATTTTTGATTGCGATGTAAATTCATTATCATGATTTCCTATTTGACTTCTCCTCTGTTTTGATGAAAAGTTGCTCAGAAAATTATTTGTTTGTTGCCGGTTGCTTATTTTTTGCGAAGGACTACGGACCACTGACAACGAACATCGAAAATTTTAGACATAAGGAGACTACATCAACATGAAAGAATTAGATTGTAGAGGCATTGCCTGTCCAGGTCCGGTATTGAAAACCAAAGAATTGGCCGACTCTGGGGCGCATGAAATTTCAGTGCTTGTCGATAATGAAGCGGCAAAGGAGAATGTCTCGCGTTTTCTGGTCAACCAGGGATTTGATGTAACGATTGAAGCGGGCTCAGGGGGTATCATGGTCATCGCAGTCAAGCAGGGAGAATGTGAGACCTGCCGGGTTATGTCCGATGCAGAACTTGGTGCAGAAGCCAAAAAAATTACGGTAATGGTGACCACTGACCGTATGGGGTTCGGAGACGATGAACTTGGGTTGAAGTTGATGATCAATTTTCTGGCAACCTTGAAAGAAATGGGAAAAGACCTCTGGTGTCTGATCTTTGTCAACAACGGAGTCAAGCTTGCCATTGAAGGTTCCGAGGCCCTCGGTTCTATTCAGGAATTGGAACGCTCCGGGGTGCGCGTAATGGTCTGTGGTACCTGTCTAAACCACTTTAATTTACTTGATAAGAAACAGGTCGGGGAGACCACGAACATGCTCGATATTGTAACCAGCCTTCAGATCTCAGATAAGGTAATAAATTTATAGAATTTTACGGACCGCGGCAAGACAATATAGCTATTTTTTCCTAAGCACCACCTCTCGCAGACAGTTAACCTATACTTGAGTTTATTCCCAAATTATTCGTGAATACTCCGCGATAGTGTTCATCCACAAACTCCCTCTCACCCGGTGGGTGGGGAGATTGTTGCATTGGTCAGGTGGAGTCGGCTCTTCCGAAGCCATCATGCTTGGCGTAGAAATCCAGCCACCTTCTCCGCAACACGTGTGGCATTTAATGTGCAATCGTTTAAAGCTATCCCCCGGTAAGAGTTACCGGTAAGATAGAGACCCGGAACCTTTGCAAGCCGTTCATCGACTTCCTGGAGCCGCACCTTGTGCCCAACGGTGTATTGACAGATCGCCCTTTCCCACTTGAAGGCCTGGACAAATGTCGGTTCTGCGGTGATACCCATAATCGCTTTGAGTTCGTCCCGGACCAGGGCGATTATCTCTTTTTCCGGAAGGCGGGCAAGTTCCGGAGAGCGGGCGCCCCCTACAATGGTGCGCAACAACACGCTTCCTTCAGGAGCCCTATGGGGAAAGATGCTGGAAGTCCATAGCGATCCTAATATCCTGCGGTTTTCCTTCTTAGGAATTAAAAACCCAAATCCGTTGATGTCGCGCTTTATACTATTCTTATCAAAACCGAGACCCACGACGGTGGCAGGCGCAAACTCGAAGCGGTTCAAAACGGTAGTCAGCCCATCATCAATAGGCGCAAGGGCTGATGCGGCATCGCAGGCAGGGGTTGCGACCACGACGCAGTCGCACTCAAAGTCTTTCGCGCCGGAAAATGAGAGCCTGAATCCCCGGGAGGTCTTCTCTATTTTTTTCAGGTCCGCATTACATGTAATACGTCCTTTGAACCGTTTTGCGATAGCATCAGGCAGGACTGAAAGCCCCTCACGAAACGAAGTCAATGTCCCCCCCGGCCCGGCAGGCCCTCCTCTATCTTTTTTACCTTGAGCTTTGAGCCTTGAGCTTTGAGCTTTCTGCTTTGAGCCTTGAGCTAATTTAAACATCGCTTTGATGAGGCTGCCATAGTCGCGCTCCAGTTCTGCCATCCGCGGGAAGCAGCTCTCAAGGCTGAGCCTTTCGGTGTCACCCGCAAACACTCCGGCAACCATTGGGTCGAGAAGCTTGGCATGCGCTTCCTCGCCGAGACGGCGTCGGGCAAACTCAGCAATAGTGGGATCGGTCCCTTCCTTTGGTCCTGGTGCCCAGAGTTCTCCGATGATCCGAATTCTACCCTTTAGTGAAAGAAGGTCCGAGAAAAAGAATTTAGGGGGTGATGTGGGGAGTTCATGCAGCTTCCCCTGAGAGTATATGAACCGTTTCCGGGCCGCATCACTGCTGCGGAGCAGTTTATCCGAGATCCCAAGCTCCTCACAGAGTTCAAGCGTTGAAGGTTTGGAGTCGAGAAAACCATTGGGACCTCCCTCACACCGAAAGCCGTCTTTAAAAACTGCGCTAATCTTGCCTCCGATTTTCGGTTCCCTTTCAAAGAGGTGGATCGTGTGGCTTATACCCGATTTCTTTAACTTCTTTTCTATCTGAAATGCGGTGGCAAGGCCGGAGATGCCGGCACCGATGATGGCGATTTGTTTCATGAATTAATCCTTTCCAAGATGATCCTTCACAAGGCCTGCCAACATCTCTATAAAATCATCCGCATCATTGAGGGATTCGATACGAACCAATTTTCCCCCTTGTTTTTCAACCTGTGACCGGTAGAGGATATCGATTTCATACAGGGTTTCAACATGGTCTGAGACAAAGCTTACCGGAACCATCAAAAACTCTTTTTTTCCGGATTGCATTAGCTGGTCCAACAGCTCAGCAGTGTCTGGTTCCAGCCATTTTACCGGCCCGGCCCGGCTTTGAAAAGCGAGGTAACACGGGTATGTCTTAAACTTTTCCGTAACCAACCGAAAAGTGGTCGTGGTATAGTCCAGATACGGGTCTCCCCCAGCAATCAGTTTTTGAGGCACGGAGTGGGCGCTAAAGACGATCTGTAGTCGTTTTTGCTCTTCTTCTGTAAATTGAGTTAGCGCATTTTCAATCCTTGATTGGAGGCAGGCAATGTATGCAGGCTTGTCGTAAAATCGATCTATGATAGTGAGTTCAAAGTCTGCGTTCTCTTTCTCTATTGCCGCGCATAGATCCTTGATACTGCTCCCTCCTGTAACCTGTGAGTAATGAGGGTATAGAGATAGCGCAACAACTCTCTTGATACCTTTCAGTTGCACACTTTTTACGGCCTCCGACGCGAATGGATGCCAGTAACGCATTGCCACAAAACACTCGGCAGGCACTCCTGCTTGAGATAGGACTTCGGCGAGTTTTTCCCCTTGACGCTCGGTAATACCGGTCAGAGGGGTTTTACCTCCGATCATTTCATAATATTTTCGAGACTTGGGGGCTCTTTTCGATGCGATTATTTTCGCGATGTATGGTTGCAAGAAAGCAGGGCAAGGGAGCCGGATAATGTCTCTGTCACTGAACAGATTACATAGGAACGGCTCAACCGCGTCTAAAGAGTCCGGCCC
>DAOVGD010000210.1 GCA_030672555.1 Desulfobacterales bacterium | reverse complement strand
CCTCAAATTTGCGAAAATTTTGTCTCGTTCTCACTCTTTTTCGTTACGGACATAATTTTCGGACAGCCTCATAGGTGGTTTTGTCGGAATTTATGCATGGTAAAATTTTTGCGCGGGTAGTTCTACGCAGGTCAATTGATTGCCATAAACCGCGCCGGTATCTATACCTATTTTGTTTTTTGTTACAAATGGTTTTCTAAACGGCGTGTGTCCGAATATTACTATCTTCCCAAAATCGTAAGTAGAGTGGATAAAAGAATCCCTTACCCAGAGAAGATCTTTTTCTTGCTGTTGGTCTAAAGGAACTTTTGGCGCCAAGCCGGCGTGTACAAATATGTACGAATCTGTTTCATAATAAAGACGCAAAGACTTAAAAAATTCAGTATGGGATGGAGGTATAACAAAATCTTTAGATCGATCGATATTTTGCATATAGTTATCGAGTGTTTCGCCTCCGCCGTTTACCAAAAAAGTGAATTTGTCCCGTCCTTTTAGGTAATCCTGAAACATTACTTCGTGGTTTCCTTTAAGAAATACGGCGTGGTATCCGTGCTGAGGCAAACGAATGAGATAGTCGACAACATCCATGGATTGGGGGCCCCTGTCGATATAGTCCCCTAAAAATATAAGGGTATCCCGTTCTTTGTTGACTCTGAGCTGCGCCATCAACGAACGGAGTTTATCAAAACAACCATGAATGTCACCTATGGCGAATATCTTTTCCACCTGTCCCCGTTCAATCCCAACGAAATAAGAAAACTCGCTTGCGTTGGTCTAACCTGGTGATGCCTTCTTCTTTAGCAGCCCGAACCGCGTCATCGTATTCATCACCGGACAACCCTCGGTTTAATGGGGGCATTTTATGAGCCTGGCCGCATGGCCTGTATTGGGCCATTACGTTTACATAGCTGTTTCTGGAAATCTCTTCAGCCAGAAAACGCATGATATCCCGGGTTCCGGCAAGACCTTCCGGAAGCACGAGATGACGTATCAGAAGCCCTCTTTCTGCAAGCCCTTCCTCGTTGATTACAAGATCCCCTACCTGGCGGTGCATCTCTTTTAATGCTTTTCGGGCCACCTTTGGATAATCTGAAGCATTGCTCAAGGCTTTCGCCACATTAGGGTCCCAAAACTTGAAATCGGGCATATAAATATCAATGATCCCATCCAATATTTGCAAGGTCTCACACAAATCATATCCACTGGAATTATAGACCAAGGGAAGATGGAGGCCTCCTTCAATTGCTATTTCGAGTGCTGACAGTATTTGTGGAACTACGTGCGTTGGTGTAACAAAATTGATGTTATGGCACCCCATTGATTGGAGAGCAAGAAAGATTTTTGCAAGCTCTTCGGGAAGCACTTCCCGGCCCACTCCCTGGTGGCTGATGTCATAGTTTTGGCAGAAGATACACAGAAGATTGCAATTGGAAAAAAATACGGTGCCTGAACCGTGCCGGCCGACCAGCGGATCCTCTTCACCGAAATGAGGGTCATAACTCGCAACAACAGCATCTTTGCCGGTGCGACACACCCCTACTTCTCCTTCAAGACGGTTTACTCCACATTGTCTGGGGCACAACTTACATTCTGAAAGGATAGCGTTGGCGATTTTTATCTTTTCTTTCAGCTCCCCTGCTCGGTAAGTTTTGATGTATGCTGGTTCGAAACGAGACATCCTTGGCTCCATTTTGTTTCGCAATATATCCGCTTCAGGTATAATCAAATTTGATGGTTTCGCAAAATGGACTTTTTGCGAAACCATCAAATGTTACTATATATAAACATTGTAAAGTAGGCAAAAAGTTTTTTTAATTTCGGCAAGGTCAAAAACTTGATGAGTTAGTAAAAACTTAGAGCTTTGCACAGCTTTTATATATAACCTATTTACTTGAATTAAAACTATTTTTTAATTGATTAAACAGAAAAAATTTGTTATGTATGTTGCATGAAATGAGTCTGCGAGACCTTTACAAAGGTCGCATAGTAATCTTGGTCACAAAAAATGGGTGCGGTTAAGTAAAAGGAACTGATGCTTTACAGTGAAAACGCTTAGAGAAAAGGTCGAGGAAGCATCATCATTTGTAGAAACGTATACCAGGAGGTCTCCTGAGGTCGGTATTATACTGGGGACCGGTCTGGGAGGGCTTTCGGAAAAAATACAAATAGATGCATCCATAGATTATGGCAATATACCGCACTTTCCGGTTTCGACTGTTCAGAGCCACCACGGACGTTTATTAATGGGGAGGCTGAGCGGTAAAGCGGTCATGGCCATGCGGGGTCGTTGCCATCTCTACGAGGGGTACACGGCGGAAGAAGTCTCTTTTCCCGTCAGGGTTATGCAGTCTTTCGGAATAAAGACTCTGATTGTGTCTAACGCCGCGGGTGGGATAAATCCTCGATTTATAACAGGCGATATTATGCTGATTGCCGACCATATCAATTTAAGCGGGTCCAACCCTTTGATTGGCCCTAATATAGATGAATGGGGACCACGCTTTCCTGATATGTCTCAGGTGTATGATCGTCACCTTATGGCGCTCACTGTTGATGTTTCTTTAAGAAATGGAATACCAGTGCAGAAGGGAATCTATGCGGGACTCCGGGGCCCCTCCCTGGAGACATCGGCTGAGACCCGCTTTTTGAAAATGATTGGCGCCGATGCTGTGGGTTTTTCCACCGTTACCGAAGTGATTGCGGCTGTGCATGCTGGTATGCGGGTGTTGGGGATTTCTATTATTACTAATATTAATCTTCCCGACCATCCAATTCCTGTTTCGGTAGATGAAATTATTGCCGTGGCTCAAGAGAAAGCTCCTATGCTGGAATCTATCGTCACAGGGGTGCTCCGAAAACTGTAACCAGTGACTCAATGCCGTTGACTTAAGGGGCGTTCCTTTAAACTCCCCCTTTGAAGGGGGATTAAGGGGGATGTTATTTCAATGGGTTACACCCCCTGCGCCCCCCTCAAGGGGGGAATTTGAAGGATTTTCTCCTTAAGTCAACGGCATTGACCAGTGACTTTAGTCGAGTAGTTAAATGGTCAAGTAGTTAAGTGGGCAATCAAGATCCGACTCGACGACTTGACTACTGGACGACTCGACGTCTGCGAAACGAAGTGAAGCTAAATTGAACCGATTGAGTTAATAATGAACTTGTATATCCTTCCGCCTTTTCTTACACTTATTTGCTTTGTTTCACTGGGCCTCTTTGTCTTTTTTAAAGGACGTGGGGAGAAAGCAAATCTACTGTTTGTTCTTCTGTGCATTCAGGGTACCTTTCTGAATATTGACATCATATTGATATCTACTGTCTCCGACCAGGGGACCGCACTCTGGGTAAGCCGGATAGATCATCTTTTTTTGGTTTATACTATTCCGCTTTATCTGCACTTTTTTCATTTGTATCTTAATGTCAAAAAAAGGGGCTGGCTTGTTAAGTGCGCCTATGCTTACAGCTTTGCTCTTATGTTTTTTACTCCTACCTCATTGTATATCCCCACAATGCAGAGATATCCTTTTGGGTATTTTGCACGATCAGGCCCCCTCTACCCATTGTTTGGAATAGGCGCTGTAATTGTAACTTTTTATTGCCTTTTGTTGATTTACCAGGCGCTTCAGGCAGAATCGAACAGTGTACGGAAGAACAAACTTAAATATGTATTTGTTGGGTTTGGATTAATGGGACTAATAAACAGCCTCAATATATTCCCTGTCTTAGGGTATAATGTATACCCCTCCGGCAACTTCAGCTTCATTCCGTTATCCATTTTCGCATTTGGACTTTTTCGGCATGACCTGTTTGATATGGGAGTCCTTGTCAAGAAGAGCCTGATTTATTCCATCCTCATCGCTTTTTTGACAGCCGCCTATGCTTTTATGGTTACGGTGGCCAATAAGCTTTTCAGCGGGTACCGTTTTTCTGAATCGATCTACTTTTCGGTCATATTTTTTCTATTTATTGTCTTTATCTTTGGCCCCTTAAAGACAAAAGTGCAGGTCCTTGTTGATCGCGTCTTTTTTAAAGGCAAGTACGACTACCAGCGAACAATCAAGGATGTCAGCAGGGTAATTGCCTCCTGTCTTAAGATGGACGAAATTATGGAACGTTTGATGGATACTGTTATGAATGCCATGCTTATCAAAACAGGGGCTGTTTTTCTAAGGGAACCGGAAGAGAATATTTTGAAACCGTATATCGCCAGAGGTGAAGACGCAGATGCGGTGTATAAGATTAGGTTGACTCCGGAGAGCCCGTTGCTGCAAATCCTAAGAAAGGAGCGGCATCCGATTGAACGTCGGATTCTCGGAAGGAAAAGGTTAGAATTTGATAGGGAAATGATATTAAAAGAGATGGAGCGATTGCGTGCGTGGCTGGTGGTTCCTATGGTAGTTAAAGAAGATCTGAATGGATTGATAATATTGGGTGAGAAAAAGTCGGGTGACAGCTACCGCCCTGAAGATATAGACCTGTTGATGACACTTGCGGATCAAAGCGCCGTGGCGATCGAAAATGCCCATGCTTACAGAATAATCGAAGACCTTAACCTGAATCTGGAGGAAAAGATAAAGAAAAGAACACAGGAATTGGAAAAGGCGCTTTTGGAAAAAGAGCGTACTCAGGACTACTTAATTCGATCTGAAAGCTTATCGGCTGTGGGGCAGTTGGTAGCTGGCGTCGCCCATGAACTAAATAATCCGCTTGCGAGTGTAATCAGTTTGATCCAGTCGGCGATTGAGGATATTGAGAGGAACGGCGCACGGGCGATGCCGCACGAGGATGTAGTGGATGATCTAAGGTTTTCTTTGAAAGAGTTGGCCCGGGCAAAGGATATTGTCTTAAGCCTCTTGGGACTATCTCGCCAGACGCAGACCTATACAGAAGCAGTAAATATGAACGTAGTCGTGAAAGATGCTTTAAGGGTTCTTTATAATCAATATAAACACCTTGATCTGAACATTGCGGAGGAGTACGATGAAAATCTGCCCGACATCAGCGGTAATTACGCAACCTTGGGGCAGGTGGCTATTAATATCATACAAAATGCGATTCAGGCCGTCTCGGACAACGGTGGAAAGATAATGTTGAACACTTCCTTCGATGGGTCCAAAAGGCGTGTCATATTCAAATGCCAAGATAACGGGTCTGGGATTCCAAAAGATATACAGAAGAATATATTCAAACCATTTTTCACAACAAAGCAGGTAGGCAAGGGGACAGGGTTGGGGCTTTATATTTGTCACGAGATTGTTCGGCGTCACAAAGGAACTATTGCCGTGACAAGTGAAAAAGGGAAGGGTACAATCTTTACCGTTGCTCTGAACGCGGGACAGGTATAGCCGTTTACGAGGGAATGTTGGAGTATTGGAGTAATGGAGTACTGGAAAAGCAAAAACAGCATACGCTGGTGAAATTGAATCGAGAAATCACCCGGACTTCCAGCGCCTTTCACAATATTCCAATACTCCAATATTCCAGTACTCCAATACTTCTCGGCAAACGAACCGGTTTTCTAACGTTACCGAATAAATGTATTGACAACCCACAGTCTCCCTGATAAGTTTTTTATTGAGAATTGAAAGTGTTAGCACGTTTTGATAACCTACGGACCCGCTACCAATATTACTGTTTGGGCCAATGAAACAAAACGCTGTCTTTGACAGAATAGCAACATTTAGAAACTTACCTTCTCTTCCGCATATCCTCCTGGAATTACTCGATGCTTGTGAGCAAGATGATACCACCTTCAAGGATTTGTCCCAAATCATAGAAAAAGATCCTTCTTTGAGCGCCAAGGTAATGAGCTTGGTCAACTCCGTATATTATAACCTACCGTATAAGGCAACCAGCCTCTATCAGACACTGACACTGCTCGGGTTTGATGCCGTAAAAAATATCAGTATAAGCTCATCGGTGTATAGAAGCTTTGATGGTATTAGCGGGGACTCGGTTTTTAATGTCGGATTGTTTTGGTGGCACTCATTTGTCTGTGCCAATACCTCGCAATTAATAGCAAAGAAGATCTCCTATTCTTCTCCTGAAGAGGCGTTTTTGGCCGGACTTCTTCACGACATCGGGAGGGTAGTTCTCTGGACTAACTTCCCCAAAGAATATTCTTCTATTCTCCAAGCAGACAGAGAAAGTGAATGGCCCAACGATGAGCGAACTCGATTCGGTGTCGACCATAGTGAAGTGGGGGCATGGATGATAACGCGTTGGGATCTAAAATCTTTTATGGCAGATGCCATCTTGTATCACCATGAATCCCCGGACAGGATAGCAGATTCGTTACCCCTGGTTAAGATCGTGTATATTGCTAATGCCTTGTGCAAGGAGATGGAAGGCCCGGGAGATGCGGTTCTCAAGACTGCGCATGATATCTTAGGCCTTACTCCGGTTGAAATAGACAAGATCCTGTCAGAGGCACATAATAAGGCCCGGCAGACAGCTCAATCGCTTGAAATCGACGTGGAAGCAGTTCAGGATTTCCATGCTTTGCCGGCTGCAGAAAAATATGAGATGAAACAAAGCCAGTTGGCCGAAAAGGTTATGGATATTACCCTCCTTCACGGGACCGTCCGGAACCTATTGGGGGCCTGCGGCGAAGACGCGATATTGAGGATCGCGATAGAAGGTCTTCAGATACTTTTTGATGTAGAAAGTGCAATCTTTTTTACTTATGACACGGATCGAGATATCCTGATCGGAAAATGCGGCCTCGGTACCAGAGACAATGATCTGATCGGCCAGATGGAGATTCCATTCAGATCAGGGGCAAGTATAATGATAGAAGCTATGAATCAGCAAAAGGTTGTTGATTCTTTTAGTTGTTTTGAAAGCGCTCCCCCCACCCTGTTGGATGAGCAGCTTATTAGGCTCTCAGGCACGGACGGGATTTTATGCGTCCCAATGATTGCACGTGGTGAATTTGCCGGGGCAATTGTACTCGGAATATCTAAGATCCGTGCCGAACTGATTTATAAGAATCTGGAGTTATTGACTCTATTGTCCGGCCATGTGGCGTTGGCGCTGCAGACGGATCGATTAAGTAGACGTCTAAGTAAGCTCTCGGCATTAAAGGCATCCATAGTAGATCATTCGCCCTTGATGATCCTTTCGGTCGATGCCCGGGGAAAAGTTATCCACATGAACCCTCAAGCACAAAACGTGTTTAAGACTGTAGCGAGTAATGCTATAGGCTTTTTTGAGGTTTTTAAACAGACTGACTCAGAGGTTCGCCATGCTATTGCCAAGATGTTGGAAGGCACAGAAACAATTATTCCCCCTTTTAGGTACACTCTCTCGTCCGGTGATGTAATCTGGCTTAGTGGAAAAGGCCTCCCCCTTCCGGAAGAAGAGGTTGAACATAAAAACTTTTTGATCTTACTGGAAGATATTACCAGGAGAGTGGTTTTAGAGGCCCAGAACAGAGAGTATGCAGCCCGTCTCGAAGAAAAGGTCAGGATAGGAGAAGAGGCATTAAAGGAAGCCCACTCTCGGTTAATTCAGTCTGAACGGTTGGCGGCAGCAGGGGACTTAGCACGTAAGGTGGCCCATGAGGTCAACAATCCCCTTTCTATAATTAAAAATTATCTAAAAATCTTGGAATTGAAAACCACTAAACAGGGGGATATAGGAGACGAGTTTAACATTATAAGTGAAGAAATAGATCGAGTTGCCTTTATTGTCGGCGAATTGGCAGATTTTTCCCGGCCTGGCATCCAGAAGCCAGAACCGGTTGATATTAGTACTATTATCTCTAACCTTATCAAAATATCTCATGAATCGCTACTGGTTCAATCCAATATAACAGTTGATTTTCGGGAAGCGCCGTCTTCGCTGACGATTGTCACAGATAAGAATAAGATAAAACAGATCTGCATCAATCTGATCAAAAACGCTGTTGAAGCTATGCCTAACGGGGGAAGGCTGTTTATTGAAACCCGTTGGGCGTCAGAGAAGAGTCTGGATGAACAACTACAACAATATGCCGCAAGAGGTTTGAGATACGCTGAAATTAGTATTCGAGATGAGGGAAAAGGGATTCCCAAGGAATTAAGATCGCATCTTTTTGAACCCTTTGTAAGTTCCAAGGGAGAGGGACATGCCGGGATAGGACTTTCTATTACTTACAGCATTATTAAGGAACTACAGGGGACGATTACTTATGAGAGCGAAGAAGGAAAGGGGACGATTTTTAGAATATTTTTGCCTGAAAAGCAATTGGATAGGAACCTCGAAAGAACAAATGCCTAAAGTGAACTAAAGCAACTCAAGTGCCTAAAGTTCAAAGTGCCTAAAGTGAGCTAAAGTTAAGGAGTGCGCCTTTGGCGCAGTCAATAGATACTAAAAAATAAGGGCCGACCATGACGAGTGCAGCGAGTTGCTTACAATATTTACCTGTATCGGGAAAAGTATATAAAATTGACACACTACCTTAACTTTAGGCACTTTAAGTATTTTAGTTCACTTTAGCTCACTTCAACAATTGCATGGAGAAAACGAAGATGCCTTTTGAACCAAGAATACTAATCATTGATGACGAACCTAAAATGTGTGAGAGCCTAAGAGTATTACTTGAAGGCTATGGTTATGAAGTGCGTACCGCTTCGGAAGGTCAAAAGGGGTTGGAATGTCTGGCCAACGATCTGTTTTCTCTTGTTATTACTGATATCGTAATGCCGGATACCGACGGCTTGGCCATTATGGATTATATCAAGGCCAACTGCCCCGATACATTAGTGATTGTGATGACAGGGCATGTTTCCGTTCAATCTGCGATAGGGGCATTAAGAAAAGGCGCCTATGATTATCTGGAAAAGCCGTTTGAGCCGGACAAATTGAAAGCGATTGTGCATAGGGCCATGGGTCGGGTTCGTCTGCAACTCCAGTTGAAAGAGTCTGAAGATGCATTGCGCAGATCGGAAGAAAAGTACCGTGAGGTAGTAGAAAGTTCTTTGGTGGGGATCTATATTCGGCAGGGTGACACGATAACGTTTGTTAACAGTACGTTTGCAAAGATATTCGGATATACGCGCGAAGAATTGTTGCAGACTGACTTTTGGAGATTGGTCCATCCTGATGACATTGAGATGGTAAGAGAGCGTGGAATAAAGCGGCTCGAGGGCGAGCCGGTCCCTTCCGAATATGAGGCAAGAGGGATCAAGAAAAACGGTGAAACGATCTGGGTAAACAGGAGAAATATCCGCATAGAGCATGAAGGAAAGCCCGCCATACTGGGGAACATCGTTGATATTACCGAACGCAAACAGATGGAGGAACAGCTACTGCAATCTGAGAAGCTCCGGGCTATGGGAGAGATGGCTTCAGGGATTGCCCACGATTTTAATAATATTTTAGCGGCCATTCTCGGCAATACTCACCTGTTGCTTACGACTGTACAAGAGCCTGAATTCCGCAAGCGTTTGAAGAACATAGAAATTGCTGCACATGATGCTTCTCATACGGTGAAGAGACTTCAGTCGTTTACGCGGGTCAGGAAAGACAACAGAGACTTTGAACGAATCGATATACTGGAACTCATCGATGACGTAATAGACATCACTAAGCCAAAATGGAAAGATCAGCGCCAGGAGAAAGGGATTACTATTGATCTGGTTTCAGACGTGAAAGAGGTTCCTCCCGTGGCCGGACACCCCTCTGAGATCAGGGAAGTGCTTACAAACCTGTTTTTTAATGCCTTGGATGCTATGCCGGACGGAGGGACTCTTACCATTAGGACACGGCATATTTGTGAATGGACTGATTCTGACCCGGAAAAAGAGGGAATTGTAGAGATAACCGTCTCCGACACCGGCTGTGGTATGTCTCCGGAAGTGAGGAAGAGAATCTTTGATCCCTTCTTTACCACAAAGGATGTAAATAGTTCAGGCTTAGGTTTAAGCGTTTCGTACGGTATTATAATCCGACATGGGGGAGAGATATTGGTAGAGAGTAAGGAGGGAAAGGGCACGACGTTTATTATAAGACTCCCTGTATCACTTGATGCCAGAGAAAGAGCAGAGAAGAAAATTGAAATGGCAAAGTGCTTGAAGAAAGCAAGAATATTGGTGATCGAAGATGATATGATGGTAAGCGACGTGTTGGAAGAGATGCTTTCTTCTGTTGGACACGATGTGATTACAGCGCCGAACGGCAGGGAAGGAATTGAGCAGTTTAAGAAAAGCAGATTTGATATGGTATTTACGGACCTGGGTATGCCGGAGATGAGTGGTTGGGATGTAGCCAGATTTATAAAAGATACAAATCCTAATGTGCCTATTGCAATGATTACAGGTTGGGGGGCGGAATTTGATCAAAGACAGCTAAGAGATGCCGGTGTTGATTTAGTCGTTGCAAAGCCGTTCAGTATAGATCGTATAGTACATCTGGTAGATAAGGCTACTGAGCTGAGGGCGGCGGCGGCATAACCTAATACTCCTTTGGCATGTTATCCAACTGGGCCAGTGTAAAAACCGGACCGTCTTTGCATACAAGTTCTTTACCGATATTGCATCGGCCGCACATCCCTATACCGCATTTCATGCGCATTTCAAGCGACATTATTATTTGATCATGGGCGTAACCAAGCTTGTCCAGTACAGGTTGGGTAAACTTGATCATGATCGGTGGGCCGCAAATAATGGCGTATGTGTCTGCATTACCGGGAGGAGCTTTCTTCTCGGTAATGGTTGGTACAAATCCTACGTTGTATTTCCAGTCCGGATCATCTGTACTGTCCACAGTAATGTGCATATTGATGTCATCGCGGGTTTCCCACGCGGCAAGTTCATCCCTGTAAAGGAGCATCCCGGGAGATCGTGCGCCGTATATAACATCGATGTCTTTGAACTTCGGACGGTTGGCCGGATCGAGCATATATACTATAGAGGAACGTAGAGTGGTAAAGGCAAAGCCGCCACCTATGATCACTATATTTTTCCCTTCCAGGATATGCCAAAGATAAGAGTTGCCGAGTGGTCCACGTATCCCAATAATATCGCCAACATTCATGGAATGGAGATGAGTTGTAACCAGTCCGGCCTTGTTGACCGTAAACATAAGATAACCTTTTTCCGTAGGGGATGATGCGATCCCTATAGGTATTTCACCCTTTCCCGCCACGGAAAGCTCAGCAAACTGCCCGGCCTTATAAGAGAATCTCTCCTCGTCAGCAGGATTTAAAAAGACGAGCTTGAATGTCTTAAGATTTTTGTCTTCGGTTTCGGTTATTATTTCGTCTATGCGAACCGGATAAGGTAGATATGGATTTTGCACTATGAA
>DAOVGD010000077.1 GCA_030672555.1 Desulfobacterales bacterium | reverse complement strand
CTAAATTGAGCGATTTTTGACTCGATCTGCACCAATCTCTTGCGCATCAAGGGCTTGCGAAAATCCTCGACATATCCACGGGTATGCCTGCGGTTTTCGTCCCGCCCAGGCGGGACTACATCAAGCTATTGGCACATCTCTTCCTCAAAAATCGCTCAACTTAGGTATTACATTATTGCTCAGTAATAGGTCAACACATTTTTCTTTTCGCTACCCGTGCAAACTGCTTTTCAGGGGGTATGGACAATGGCTTGACACCTGGTTTTCGATGGTTATTTTATAACGCAGAGATCGTTGAGTAGTTTAGTGATTCTAATTTACGACTCGACCAGTTGACCACTTGACTGCTTAACCAACTATTATGGAGGATAATACCATGCGTTTTGATAAATTAACCTTAAAGTCCCAGGAGTTAATCCAAGAGACACAGTCTTTGGCGTCCCGGTTGGGACATCAGCAGATCGAGTTGGAGCATTTTCTACAGGTGATGCTTGATCAGACTGAAGGGATTACAAGATCTATACTTCGTAAGTTGGGCGCTTCTCCGGAGGTTATTGCAAATGAGATCAAGGCCTCTTTAGAGAGAAAGCCTAAAGTGAGTGGTGCGGGTGCGGGAGAGACATACCTGTCTGCACAGGCCAGGAGTATGTTTGATAAGGCCTTTGCAGAGGCAGACAACATAAAGGATGAATATGTCAGTATTGAGCATATCCTGATCGCCATCACAGAAGTGAAAGATTGCGACGCCGCCCGGATATTGGCCCACCATGGTGTGACCCGGGATAGAATTTTAAAGGTCCTGGTCGATATACGGGGGACGCAAAGGATTACCGACCCTAACCCGGAGGATAAATACCAGGCTTTGGACAGATATAGCCGCGACCTTACAGAGCTTGCGAGGGCCGGCAAGCTTGATCCCGTAATAGGAAGAGATGACGAGATACGTCGGATCGCACAGGTACTTTCCCGCCGTACAAAAAACAATCCTGTGCTGATAGGAAAACCTGGCGTCGGAAAGACCGCGATCGTGGAGGGTCTTGCCCAGAGGATTGCGAGCGGAGATGTGCCGGAGACCTTGAAAGAGAGGCGCGTTCTTGCACTCGACATGGGGGCGTTGATAGCAGGCGCAAAATATCGCGGAGAATTTGAGGATCGGCTGAAGGCGGTGTTAAAAGAGGTTGAGAGCGCATCCGGCGAAGTTATTTTGTTTATTGATGAAATGCATACATTGGTGGGCGCCGGCGCTGCTGAAGGCGCGATTGATGCCTCCAACATGTTAAAGCCCGGCTTAGCCCGGGGGACGCTCCGGTGTGTAGGCGCTACTACCACACGTGAGTATCGTAAGTACATTGAGAAAGACGCCGCGCTTGAACGAAGATTTCAGCCGGTACTTGTAGAGGAACCGAGTGTTGAAGATGCGATATCGATTCTAAGAGGGCTCAAGGAGCGGTACGAAGTCCATCATGGAGTACGGATCAAAGACTCGGCGATCGTGGCTGCAGCCGCCCTTTCCCACCGTTACCTGCCGGATCGATTCCTTCCGGACAAGGCGATCGATCTTGTTGATGAGGCTGCCTCGAAACTGAGAATCGAAATTGATAGCATGCCCGCTGAGATCGACGAGGCGGGACGAAAGATTATTCAGAGGGAAATTGAACGCGAGGCCCTCAGAAAGGAGAGCGACAGCGATTCCAAAAAACGCCTTTCGAGACTGGAACAGGAACTGGCAGATCTGAAGGAAAAGAGCGCTGAAATGAAGGCGCATTGGCAAAATGAAAAGTCAATTATTCAGGAGATTAGAAGGGTCAAGGAGGAGATCGAGCAGACAAGTATACAGGAGCAGCAAGCAACAAGGGACGGTGATTTGGCAAAGGCTGCGGAACTCCGATATGGCGTAGCCGGCGAGCTGCAAAAACGATTTGCTGAAACCCAGGAGCGTTTGAAGGAGCTTCAATCCGACAGAAAGATGCTCAAAGAAGAGGTAGACCGTGATGATATTGCAGAAGTGATTTCCGGCTGGACAGGGATTCCTATTTCCCGGATGATGGAGGGGGAGCGAGAAAAATTGATCAGGATGGAAAGTCGTCTGCAAAAGCGCGTCATTGGACAGGCTGACGCGATTACAGCGGTTTCCAACGCGGTCCGGCGCGCTCGATCCGGGTTGCAGGACCCAAACCGTCCGATCGGGTCTTTTATCTTTATGGGACCCACCGGCGTGGGAAAAACCGAGCTGACAAAGGCCTTGGCCGAATTTATCTTTGACGATGAACAGGCCATGGTTCGGCTCGATATGTCGGAATATATGGAAAAACACTCCGTTGCCCGCTTGATCGGCGCTCCTCCCGGATATGTGGGTTATGAAGAGGGCGGTTATCTTACCGAAGCGGTAAGAAGACATCCATATTCTGTGGTTTTGTTTGACGAGATAGAAAAGGCACACCCGGAGGTGTTCAATTCCCTTCTTCAGATATTAGACGATGGGAGGATGACGGACGGACACGGGAGAACAGTCGATTTTAAAAATACGATCATTATTATGACTTCCAACGTGGGGAGTCAATGGATCCAGGAACTTGGTGTCGACCAACGGGAAGAGATGGAAAGACGTATTATGGAGGCATTGCATGCTCGGTTTAAACCGGAATTTTTAAATAGGATTGATGACATAATTGTCTTCCATAATCTTGACGCCGAACAGATCAAATCGATTGTGGATATTCAGATTGACAGACTCCGTAAGCGCCTGGAGGGCCAACATATCTTCTTGAGCCTTACGGATGCGGCAAAAGAATTCTTAGCTCAGGAGGGGTATGATCCGCTTTACGGTGCTCGTCCTTTAAAAAGGGCTATTCAGAAGCATCTTGAAAATGGTTTGTCGATAGAGATCTTAAAGGGACATTTTCCGGAAGGGAGTACGGTGTCGGCGGATGTCGAGGATGGGAAGATTGTCTTTAAATGTGAGGTCTGAAGCAATGGAGCACGTTGATATTATCATCCGCAACGGTACCGTTGTGACCATGAACAGAGAGGGGTCTATATTCTTTCCTGGGGCGGTAGCGGTTCGCGGTGATCTCATCGTGGAGGTCGGGCAGGAACAGAGCGTATGTAGCGTTTTCAGAGGAGAAAAAGAGATAGATGCCCGGGGCGGGATTGTTATGCCGGGTCTGATCAATACGCATACTCACGCCGCCATGACCTGTTTCAGGGGGTTGGCCGATGACCTGCCTCTAATGACCTGGTTGAATGATCATATCTTCCCTGCTGAAAACAAACTTTCGCCTGAGATGGTCTATCAGGGGACCCTTTTGGCCTGCGCCGAGATGATCCTTTCCGGCACTACCACCTTTTGCGATATGTATCTGTTTGAAGACTCTGTGGCCGGGGCAGCCAAATATGCCTGCATGCGTGCCTTGGTAGGCGAGGTCCTGTACGATTTTCCGTCACCCAACTATGGCCCGATTGAAAAAGGGTTTGCATACACGGAGATGCTCCTTGATAAGTGGAAAGATGACCCCCTTGTTTCCATAGCAGTGGAACCCCATTCCCCCTATCTTTGTTCTCCCGATGTTTTGCAAAGGGCAAAGGAACTGTCTGACCGATATAATGCCCCGTTGGTGATTCACCTTGCAGAGACAGAGCACGAAGTACGTCAGATGCGAGAAAAATATGGCTTCACACCCGTGGGCCATCTGTCCAACCTGGATATTCTGTGTCCGCGCATGATAGCCGATCACTGTGTAGCTCTTACAGATGAAGATATAACCCTTATGAAAAGGTTTGATGTAAAGGTCGCTCACAATCCTGAAAGCAATATGAAGTTAGCCTCTGGAATCGCCCCGCTTCCTGAACTCATCAGGAGCGGAATCACGGTAGGACTCGGGACCGATGGGTGCGCGAGCAATAACAATCTCGATCTTTTTCAGGAAATGGATTCCGCAGCCAAGCTCCACAAGGTCAACACTCTTGATCCCACTGTCATGGATGCCAAGGCCGTGGTTGAAATGGCAACCATCAATGGCGCCAAGGTGTTGGGAATGGATACACTTATCGGTTCCCTGGAAGTAGGTAAAAAGGCCGATATTATAGTAATTGATATTAGGAAGCCACATCTTACCCCCATGTATAATGTATACTCACATTTGGTATATGCTGTTACAGGGAATGATGTGACTACTGTCATTATAGATGGGCGGGTTGTTATGGAGAGACGCATATTGAAAACACTCGATTTAGAAGCGACGATGAATGCCGTCAATCGGATCGCAGACGAAAAACTGAGGTGTTTTTCTTGACATTCCATATTATTTTCGATTTATATATATAATATCACTAACAAACGATCGGGGTTGGTTAAACGTGCCGTGAAAATTGATCAAAACGGTGGGCTTGGAGTATTGGAAAAAAGAATATCCAACACTCCAACACTCCAATGAATTCAAACGGAGGTGAGGCATGGCACCAGGTGAGCAGCGAAGAAGGCTTCGAGTTCCCTTCCAAGTTGATGTTGAGCTTCATGTGGAGGGACATGATACTATCAATGTTACCTCTAAGGATATCAGCATGAAAGGGGTCTTTATAGAAACAGGAGACAAGATTTCCCAGGGGAAACCTTGTCGTGTAAGAATCAGTCTTTCTGGGGCTTCCGGAATGCCACCTCTCGATATTAAGGGGAAAATTGCTCGTATATCTTCCAATGGGGTGGGGGTCGACTTCTTAGAAATGGATTCAGAGACCTTTACGCATTTAAGAAATATTGTAGCTTACAACCTTGGTGATGCCGATCAGGTAGACGAGGAGATCGGCAACTCAGCCTTTTAACCCCGTAGCTTAAAAATACTTGACACGGCATTGATTATAGTTTAATAATTTTTATTTCTGATTGAGGTGATGCGGGGTGGAGCAGTCTGGTAGCTCGTCGGGCTCATAACCCGAAGGTCGTTGGTTCAAATCCAGCCCCCGCTACCAGAATAATAATGAGACCTTTTTTCCTGACCGTCAAGATTAAATTAGAAGATTAGATATAGGACACAGATTTTCACCCTGGTTAAATAGCTTCGCATTTCACAGGGCAGGCAGATGAACACAGATTATCAAGAATTCCGAATTTAGGAATTAAGGAATTCCTAAATCCCTCAATTCCGAATTCCGATCTGTCTGTGTTCATCTGCCCGCCCTGTAGGGAAGAATGACCGTATCGGGGTGTCCAAAATAAATTATAGTGGAGTAAAGATTGTGAAGACAGTGGTTGCCAAAGAAGATAGTGTAGATAGAAAGTGGTATGTGGTAGATGCAGCAGGTCAAGTATTGGGACGACTTGCCTCGAATATCGCTTTCAGACTTCGAGGAAAACATAAACCTATCTATACTGCTCATGTTGACACCGGCGATTTTATCGTAGTGGTTAACGCGGACAAAATTGTGTTGACCGGTAAGAAATGGGACGATAAGCGATACTATCGCCATTCTGGATATGTGGGTGGGATTAAGTCGATTACAGCAAAGGACTTGTTGAAGAAACGTCCTGAAGATTTAATACGTTTTGCGGTAAAAGGGATGCTTCCCAAAAACAGCCTGGGGAGGAAGATTATAAAAAAGTTGAAGGTTTATGCTGGGAGCGATCACCCACACACTGCGCAAAGCCCGGAATCGTTAGAAATTTAGAGCGGAGTATATCGGAGCATATTATGGTATCAAAAGAAGTTTATTATGCAACAGGAAGACGAAAGACCTCGGTCGCCCGAACACGTTTAATGCCGGGGGGCGGGGCTATTATTATCAACAATCGTCCCATTGATGAGTATTTTACATTAGAAAGCGCCAAAATGCTTGTCAGGCAGCCTTTTGATTTGACAGGAACTCGGGACCGATTTGATGTGTCGATCAATGTTTCAGGTGGTGGGGTTTCGGGACAGGCAGGTGCGATTAGACATGGTATTGCCAGGGCCTTGTTGCTTGTTGATTCCGAATTAAGAGGCCCTCTTAAGAAAGCCGGCTTTATAAAACGCGATCCCCGGGTTAAGGAACGGAAAAAGTATGGACAAAAAGGGGCGCGCGCCAATTTTCAATTCTCGAAACGTTAATATCAACACGTACTTGATATTTTAATAAAAAAAGAGGAAGGTGGCCTAAGGCCCCTTCCTCTTTTTGTTTGTGCGTCCGGCAGGGCGCACAAACAGGGGAAAAATCATTAATAATTAGTAATTCACAATTGATTATTGATTATTATACAAAATGGGTCAGTGTCTATAAGTGCTTAATTTATCAGCATAAATTGTCAATAATCAATTGCTGATTGTCAATTGTGAATTTTATTCCAACTACTCTGGGGTTAAAAAAATGCTTATTTAAGCGCTTTGGGCGTAATTGGATACATCACATGAATGTAAACTGTGTGACAGGAGGGGATTAACAATGATCAAGGTTGCTGTAATTGGGGCAACAGGTTATGCCGGTGCAGAGCTGGTGCGGATTTTAGCGGGGCACCCAGAGGCCTCATTAGTTCTCATTACATCGCGCCAGTATGCTGGTAAACCGTTTGACGAGATTTATCCTGCTATGGCCGGCGTAGTTGACTTGAAATGTATCCTGTTTGATGCTGATACTGTTTCAGAGACCGCTGATTTTGTCTTTACAGCGTTGCCGCATAAGGTTGCTATGGGGGTAGTCCCCGGGTTATTGGAGAGAGGAGCTAAGGTAATAGATCTTAGTGCTGATTTTCGATTTAAGGACCCCGCTATTTATGAACAATGGTACCAACCTCATGAATCTCCATCTCTTTTAGAGACGGCTACATATGGGTTGCCGGAGATCAACCTTGAGTTAATACAAAAGAGTTCCTTAATCGGTAATCCAGGTTGTTATCCTACAAGTACTATTTTGCCGCTTGCACCATTTATGAAGGAGAATCTCATTGACCTGGATTCTATTATTGTTGATTCCAAATCAGGGGCCAGTGGCGCTGGTCGTTCCCTTTCTTTAACCACGCATTTTTGTGAGGTTCATGAAGGATTTCGTGCTTATAAGGTAGCAGCTCACCGACATACCCCGGAAATGGAAGAAGTATTAAGTAATCTCGCAGGCCGTAATGTGACGATTACCTTTACTCCTCATCTTGTTCCAATGAGCCGGGGTATGCTGACAACTATTTATGCTGATCTCTCCGGTGATTTTTCCGATGATGTTGTGCATGACCAGTTGGTGTCATATTATAAGGACAAACCATTTGTCCGCGTCTTAGCTTCGGGGCGAGTTCCGGATACCCTGCATGTGCGGGGCACCAATTACTGTGATATCGGATTCCAGATAGACAAACGGGCTAATCGTTTGATTTTAATTTCTGTGATTGATAATCTGGTCAAAGGGGCCTCAGGTCAAGCAGTGCAGAATATGAATATAATGGCGGGACTTCCGGAAACCGCGGGACTTTCCGCCTGCCCGTTTCCGGTTTAGAAGAAGCTGAGTAAGAGTTAATTCGTATTATATCCGCAGATTACGCAGATTCCACAGATTCCACAGATTAATTATATAGTAGTGTCAATAATTTCCATATCACATAACTTGATTGTATGGAAAATTCCTTTTTTTAAACGTAGTGCAGGGCTTCAGCACTGCATCATAATGGCAGAGCTAAAGCTCTGCGCTACTGCAAGCCCTGCCGAAGGCGGCTAATTAAATTTTATTAAAGATCTGTGAAATCTGCGTAATCTGCGGATCGATTAAGCTTTTTATTTATTATGCACAAAAACTTCAAGCTGATCATTGAATATGACGGCACAGATTATCATGGCTGGCAGCGACAAAAAGGGGTTGCTACCGTACAAGAAACCATCGAGTCAGCTATTAAAATAATGGCCGGCCAACCTGTAACACTCATCGGATCAGGCCGGACCGATGCAGGTGTTCATTCTCTTGGGCAGGTTGCCAATTTCAAAGTAGCCACCAAGCTTACCCCTCTGGTTTTTAAAAAGGGATTGAATAGCCTTCTCCCCCCTGATATTGTTATAAAAGATGTTGAACAGGTATCAGATTATTTTCATGCCAGATACGATTGCAAGGGGAAATGTTATCAATATCATATCCTGAATCGCGAAATTCCGTCCACAATTCATCGGAGATTTGAATGGCATATACGCCGGCCTTTCATGATTGAAGCGATGAGAGACGCACTTCCCTGTCTTAAAGGGGAACACGATTTCTCCGCTTTTGAGGCCGCGGGAAGCGATCGTAAAAATGCTGTGCGAATTGTATCAGATATAGGGTTTGACGCGCATAAAGATGGGAAGCTGGTTTTTAGTATTTCTGCAAATGGTTTTTTGAGACATATGGCCAGAAATATTGTTGGGACGTTGGTTGATGTGGGAATTGGCCGGATTACTCCAAAAGAATTTAATGAAATTCTTTTGTCAAAAAATCGTGCTAATGCCGGCGCTACTGCACCTCCCAACGGGCTTTTTTTGGTGAATGTTTGGTATTGAGGAATTAGGGAATTGAGGAATTGCCGTATCCTGTCGTGAATTATGAAATTCGAAATCCGAAGCACGGCACGAAGTGAAGCGTCAGCGCTAATTCGAAACAAATTCAAATGACCAAAATCCAAAATCGAAAAACAAAGAAATTGAGGAATCGAGGAATCAATGTTTTGAAAATTTGGTATTTGAATTTCGGATTTGTTTCGGATTTCGATATTCGATATTCGAATTTATTCGCTTTTACTGTGTTGTTGATCGGATTGCTGCTTGTGTGCACCCCGGCCTTTGCCGCCGATGCTCCTGATTTTTTTACGCAAGATTCTTCTGATGAACCATGGCACATAAAAGCTGACAACTTAACCTATGATAAAAAGAATAATTTGTATGTTGCAAGGGGTAACGTCAGGCTTGCAAGAGGAAACAGGGCGCTGACGGCCGACACTGTTTATGTAAATCGCACAACCAATATCGTGGATGCCTCCGGAGAGGTTGTGATGACCGTGGATAACGACATCCTTACTGGGAGCAGGATTGTCTTGAACATAAAGACAGAGACCGGTGTTATCTATGACGGAACGATTTTCATTGCGGCAAATCATTTTTATATACGTGGCAACAAGATAATCAAGACCGGCAAGGAAACCTATTATATTGATGATTGCAGTTTTACTACCTGCGACGGTGATTCGCCTGATTGGAAGATTACCGGAAAGGATCTCAATATTACCATCGATGGATACGGCACGATCAAGCATGCAGCTTTTTACACAAAATCTATTCCGATTTTATACACACCTTATTTAGTCTTTCCCGTAAAACTTAAACGTCAGACCGGTTTTCTCCCTCCGCTACTTGGTTATTCTGAGCGGGATGGCTTTGAATACAATCTCCCATTCTTTTGGGCGATCAATGAAAACTCTGATGCAACCTACTATCAAAATGGTATGCTGGACCATCGGGGTATCAAGCATGGGGTAGAATACCGGTATGCGCTGGGTCAGGAAAGCAGGGGAACTGCGATGTACGACTTTTTATATGATCGCCAGATTGACCGGGGAGAAGCGTTCGATGATCCTGGTGGATATACATATAAAGGATATCGTGGAGATGACGAACTCCGTTTGAATAGAAAACGGTGGTGGTTCAGGACGAAAAATGATCAATACCTTGGGGGTGGATTCAAAGCAAAATTGGACATAGATGTTGTCAGTGACCAGGATTATCTGCGCGAATTTAGGGACGGCTACTCTGGATTTAATGATACTGATAGATATTACCTCAGGACATTTGGCAGGGATATTGACGATTACACCGAGACAGTCAGGACAAATCGACTTACAGTGGATAAAAACTGGAATAGATATAGCTTGAATGGCGCGGTCTTGTGGTATGATAATGTTATTGTGAGAAATAAGGAAAGTTCAGATGATACCACCTTACAGCAACTTCCATCTGTAACGTTTACGGGTGTAAAACAAGTAATAGGGGATACCCCTTTTTTCTTTGATCTCAGTTCGTTCTATATGCACTCCTGGAGAAGAAGTGGAACTAAGGGCCATTCTGTCGATTTTTATCCGAGGGTATATTATCCGGTCCGTTTTTATAACTACTTTAACTTTGAACCGTCCGTTGGACTCCGTGAGACTGTATGGCTGACAGAAAGATACTCAACAGACGAGGCCTCAAAAGAAAAACAAAGGTCTCGGGAGATCTATGATATAAAAGGAGACCTTTCAACAGAATTTGGAAGAATATTTCATATCGGAGGGGATCGTGTCGACAAGATCAAGCATTCTGTAAGGCCCCAGGTTGTTTACAGTTATATACCAGAGTTAGACCAGGAAGATCTCCCCTCGTTTGTTGATTCCATAAAAGCGGAGAATCTATTGACCTATTCCATTACAAACGACTTTACAGCCAGGCTGACTGAAAAGAAAAATCCTGATGCTCCTCAGTATCGATACCATGATTTTTGTCGTCTTAAGTTGAGCCAGAGTTATGACATTAAAGAAGCACGAAGGGATGTAGAAGAAACTCCTGAGCAGGGTGACAGAAGGCCTTTTTCTGATGTAACAGCCGAATTGGAGCTCAATCCTTGGCGCTACATCAGTTTAGATGCCGATGCAGCCTGGTGCCCCTATGACGGGGAATATAAGAGCTATAATACGGCACTACGTCTTTCTGATTACAGAGGGGACAAGCTAACTGTTGAATACAGATACGCCAAAAGGAGTAGTGAGAGTATTTATATCGAGGTTTTTTGGGAAATTTACAAAGGACTTTCAGCATACTGGGAAAATGAGCGTAACTTGTACGCTAATCAAGATATTAGAACAGCGGTTGGATGTTTGTACGAATCGCAGTGTTGGGCTGTCGGCCTGATGTATTCAGATGAAGAAGAGGGTGAAAAAAAATATATGTTTACAGTGAGCTTGAAGGGACTGAGCGAATTTACGTTTGGCATGCGGGGAAGGAAATTTTAGAATCCGCGCATGCCAGAGGGACTTTAACGGGTAGAATAGACTTTACAAGTCATATTGTATGGGTTATTTTGAATCTTATATTACAATCATTGGGAATTTCAGATAGTTTCATTTCTTAGACAGGACAGACAGGATGAAAAAAGCTTTAATTACAGGTATTACAGGCCAGGATGGCTCTTATCTGGCTGAATTACTTCTCTCCAAAAAATATGAAGTTCATGGTATTATCCGCAGATCATCTTCTTTTAATACAGACAGGATAGACCATATCTACGAGGATCCTCACCAAAAGGATAAAACTCTTTTTCTTTACTACGGCGATCTCTGCGACGGAACTGGTTTGAGGAGGATCCTGGAGAAGGTACGGCCGGACGAGGTATATAACCTTGGGGCGCAGTCTCATGTAAAGGTTTCCTTTGAGGAACCGGAATATACTGTTGATGTAGTGGCTATGGGGACACTGAGATTGTTAGAGGGGATCAGAGACGTTCAGGAGAGGACAGGGAATGAAATCAGGTTTTATCAAGCATGTTCTTCTGAAATGTATGGCAAAGTTCGGGAGATCCCTCAATCTGAAAAAACACCTTTTTATCCTCGCAGTCCCTATGCGGCGGCCAAGGTATATGCCTACTGGCAGACAGTCAACTATCGTGATGCCTATAATCTGTTTACATGCAACGGAATCTTGTTCAACCACGAGTCTCCGCGGCGGGGCGAGACATTTGTAACCCGCAAGGTTACAAGGGCTGCCACAAGGATAAAACTCGGATTGCAAGACAAGCTTTATTTAGGGAACCTGGATGCAAAAAGGGATTGGGGATATGCCGGTGATTATGTAGAGGCGATGTGGATGATGTTGCAGCAGAAAACTCCTGATGATTATGTGGTCGCCACAGGAAAGAACTATTCTGTGAAAGAGTTCGTGACAAAGGTTTTTGATAAGTTGGATCTTGACTGGAGAAAATATGTTGAAACAGATCCACGATATTTCAGACCCGCGGAAGTAGATATATTGCTGGGTGATGTAACCAAAGCGAGAGATAAATTGGGGTGGAAGCCAAAAGTCAATTTTGATGAATTAATAGATATGATGATTGCAGGCGATATGGAATTGGCCAGCCAGGAAAAAACATTGAGAGACTCCGGCCATATTGTGCAGAGACGATATAATTGCGAATGAAAATGTTGACCTCGTAAAAAGTCTTCAATTCGCTTGATTAGCCATTTTTCTTGGGTGCCACGGGCGAAGCCCTGCCCGCTCGTGCCATAGGCCGCCTCGTCTTGTCATGTCCGCTCATGCCTTGCGTAGCAAGCGGGTCGGCTACCGGGCGAGCTCGCGGTGGCAGGCGGGGGAGCTTGCCCGTGCTTCACTTTGTTGTTTTCGTGAGTTTTCATGCACAAAGACTCTAAAATCTATATTGCGGGACACAGGGGATTGGTCGGGTCGGCAATAGTGAGGAAGTTATCCGAGCTTGGCTTTACCAATCTTGTCTGTCGTACCCATAAAGAGCTGGACCTGACGCGACAAAAAGATGTGGAGGACTTTTTTGACAGTGTCCGTCCGGAGTGTGTTTTCCTGGCGGCGGCCAAGGTCGGAGGGATACTGGCAAACAGCGCCTACCCCGCTGACTTTATATACAGCAACCTTGTAATACAGACCAATGTAATTCATGCTGCCTATCTGTTTGGTGTGAAAAAATTATTGTTTTTGGGCAGTTCCTGCATCTATCCCAGGCTATGCCCGCAACCCATGAAAGAGGAATATCTGCTTGACGGAAAACTTGAGCCTACTAATGAGCCTTATGCTGTGGCCAAAATTGCCGGGATCAAGATGTGTCAGGCTTATAATAGGGAGCATGGAACCAACTTTATATCGGTAATGCCGACCAATCTTTACGGCCCGGGAGATAACTTCGATCTTCAGAATTCCCACGTAATACCTGCATTAATTCGTAAATTTCATGAGGCAAAACAAGAAGGGAGAGATAAGGTGGTAATCTGGGGGAGCGGTACCCCCCGGCGTGAATTTCTCCATGTAAACGATCTTGCAGATGCGTGTATGTTTTTGATGAGCCATTACAATGACTCTGAAATCGTAAATATCGGGTCGGGAACAGATATAACAATCAGAGATTTTGCTCTCCTGATCAAGGACATTGTTGGATTTGAAGGAGAGCTGATCTTTGACACAAGTAAACCGGATGGAACTCCCCGGAAATTGCTTGATGTGACTAAAATAGAAAAACTCGGCTGGACGCCAAAAATCGATCTTAATGAAGGAATCAGGCAGACATATGAATGGTATAGGATGAACTATTCCTGAGAACTTACCAATCGAGGGTTTTGTGTCGCAGGTAGGGGCATGATAAACAATAAATCTTATAATTATGGCAAGTTAAATCGATATTTTTTTGTAATCCACAGAGCGGAGCTATGCGCTGATTATGCAAAAAACAAACAACAATAATCTTACCTGGTTTGACAGTCTTATCTCGCGCAAGGACCGGGAGCGGTTGCACGGACATCAGGGAGCGGTCTTCTGGTTTACAGGGCTGTCATCTTCCGGAAAGTCTACCATTGCCCATCTGGTTGAAAGAGAACTTCACAAGATGGGGTGTTCCACATATGTTTTTGACGGCGACAATGTCCGGCACGGGTTATGTTCTGACCTTAGTTTTTCTCCAGCGGCCCGCAGAGAGAATATTCGCCGTATCGGTGAGATGGTCAAACTTTTTGTGGATGCAGGAATAATAGTGCTTACCGCTTTTATTTCACCATATAGAAGTGACCGAGATTCGGTCCGGTCCCTTTTCGCAGACGGTGAATTTTTTGAGATTTATGTTGAATGCCCTGCAGAGGTTTGTGAAGGCCGCGATCAGAAAGGTGTTTACAAGCGTGCCAGGGCGGGTGAGATAAAAAATTTTACCGGAATTTCAGCGCCATATGAAGCGCCGGAGAACCCGGAATTGATTATCCGCTCTAATGAATTGTCAGTTGAAGAAGCGGTTGCTTGTGCCATGCAACTTGTTAGGGAAAATAACATCATTGTAACTAGTTAGCCACGAATTGGCACAAATGGACTCGAATAAAGAGAAAATCATGTATAAAGTTCATCATACAAATTTATTCGACCTGTGTGCTTAGGTGATTCCTGAGCCCTTCCGAATGATCTAATCCTCATCTCCTTCATAACCACCAACTCATTGACAAAACACGGTAAATGCTAACCGCACAGGTCCAATTTATTTGTGTAAATTCGTGTTCATTCGTGGCTGAATAATTATGATTAAAAACATCTTAGTTACAGGGGGAGGCGGCTATATTGGAAGCCATGCGTGCAAGGCGTTGGCTGGGGCCGGATGCTTGCCTGTGGCATTAGACAACCTGGTTTACGGTCATGAATGGGCGGTCAAATGGGGCCCTTTTGTCAAGGTGGATATCCTCGATCGTATGGCTTTGGACAGGATATTTGAGGAGTATCAGCCGCAGGCAGTGCTTCATTTCGCCGCTTTTGCTTATGTGGGAGAATCTGTAACAGACCCCGGGAAATATTACCGCAATAATGTCGCCGGCACTGTCTCCCTTCTGGAAGCCATGCGGGATCATGGGTGTCGCCATATAGTCTTTAGCAGCACCTGTGCGACCTATGGGGTTCCTGAAACCATACCCATTCCGGAAGATCATCCCCAAAAGCCTATTAATCCCTATGGCTGGAGCAAATGGATGATCGAGCAGATACTTCGAGATTTTGACCACGCCCATGATATACGATCGGTCTCTTTGCGCTACTTCAATGCCGCCGGCGCCGACCCTGATGGGGAGATCGGAGAGGTACACAACCCCGAAACTCACCTTATCCCCCTGGTGATAGAGGCGGCTTTGGGCAGGCGTCGCCACGTGGAAATCTACGGCGCTGACTATCCCACCCCTGACGGGACCGCAATCCGGGATTACATCCATGTGACAGACTTAGCCGAAGCCCATGTCCTGGCCTTGGACTACCTTTTTAAAGACGGAGAAACAACTTTCTTAAACCTGGGCACCGGGCAAGGTCACTCTGTAAGAGATGTGATCACCGCTGTGGAAAGAGTGACCGGGCGCAGGGTGCCGGTACGAGAGACTTCCAGGAGACCCGGCGACCCTACAATCCTGGTGGCAACGCACGAAAAAGCTACAAAGATTTTAGATTGGTCTCCCCGGTTTTCAAATCTCGACGAGATAGTAAAGACAGCATGGGAGTGGCACTTGAGAAGTGAAAAGTGAAAAGTTAAAAGATAGGAGAGAGACCTTTGAAAAGGCTTCCATAGTACTTTTATTTTAATTAGACAGGATTGACAAGATGGTCAGGATATAAGGAATATAAAAAATCATAGGCGGTTAATTTAAACCAATGGAGAAAAAATGACTACTCAGCCTCAACAGCCGAATCCCATACAAAATAACTACTACCCCGATGATGAGATCGATCTCATCGACTATCTCCGCGTGTTATGGAAATG
>DAOVGD010000133.1 GCA_030672555.1 Desulfobacterales bacterium | reverse complement strand
GGAACAGATAATATCGCAAAAGGGCCTGCCATGACCCGAGCAGATGCGGAAAAGGCGATTCTTGCCGGTTTTGAAGTGGGATCGCGCGCAATAAAAAACGGAGTGCAGCTTCTTGGAACAGGTGATATGGGGATAGCGAATACAACCCCTTCAAGTGCTGTTGGCGCAGTCATCCTCGGCAAGAATGTCAACGAGATGACAGGAAGAGGCACGGGGATAAATGACGAGGGATTCAATTCAAAGTGTACGATCATTGAAAAGGCTATTGCAATCAACAATCCCGACCCTTCGGACGGCCTCGACGTGCTGGCAAAAGTCGGCGGGTTTGAGATCGGAGGTATTGCGGGTCTCGTACTGGCCGCTGCGTATCATAAGCGACCGGTTGTTATCGACGGACTTATCTCAACGGCCGGAGCCCTGATTGCCTATACGCTGAACCCTTTGGTCGGTGAATATGTCTTTGCCGGTCACACCTCAGTGGAGCAGGGGCATAAGCATATGTTATCCCGTATAGGCGCAGAACCGATCATCAACCTTGGCCTTCGTCTGGGCGAAGGGACAGGCGGAGCCCTTGCAATGCACATCATCGAGGCAGCGGCAAGGGTATGTAATGAAGTCCTCACGTTTGAAGAGGCGGGAGTAAGTGAAGGGGAAGTGTGAGGGTAATAAATCCGAAATTCGAACCTTAATTAAATTCGAAATCCGAAGCACGAAATTCGAAACAAATTCGAATGACCAAAATTCAAAATCCTAAACATATGATTTGGAAGACCCGCCCGCCTCGCCTGAGCGCTCGCGATGGCGGGCAGGTTGTGCTCTTCATTCGCAAGGAGTATGGTACAGCGTAAAGCCGAATATCGTTTTGAAAATTTGGTATTTGAATTTAGGATTTGTTGAGCGCTGACGCTTCACTTCGTGCCGGATTTCGATATTCGATATTCGGATTTATTCCTTTGCGGCTTTGCGGTAAACTATTATGAACTTTCTTGCAGCACTGGCATTTTTAACAATCCTTCCCGTTCGTTCCTCAGCCCGATGGGAGGACAACGGGAAGGTCCTTTATTTCCCGATTGTGGGTTTGATCATAGGTGGGATCCTTTGTGGTGTAGACTATGCCGCATCCTTTGTGTTCGGACCTGAAATTCGGTCCCTGATTGATGTCTTCTTTCTGGCTCTAATCACAAGAGGTCTTCATTTAGACGGCTTGGCAGATACCGCTGATGGTCTCTTGTCGCACCGATCACGGGAAGAATCATTAAAGATTATGAGGGATTCCCGTATCGGGACGATGGGTGTGCTTGCCCTTGTATTCTGTATCCTGTTCAAGTGGGAAGGAATCCTATGTATGCCCGAGGGAAACAGGTGGCTGTTTCTCCTCCTGGCTCCGGCATTTGCACGCTCTTCATTGGTGATCGGATTGGTGCTGATGCCGTATGCAAGGGCCGAAGGTGGGCTTGCAAAGCATATGACTGAGGCAGGGAAGGGCGCCCTCTTTTTTGTATTGATACCGGCGGTCCTCCCCTTTCTGTTTAACTGGAAAGTCGCAGTTGTGATGAATTTGATCTTTGCCTTCTGTGTAGCGATCCTCCTGTGGTTTTACAAAAAAAAGATCAATGGTGTTACCGGCGATACCTTGGGGGGGATGTGCGAGATTGTTGAATGTATGATACTGATGACAGGTTGTCTGTTTTGATATTCGTATTAAAAACCAAGGGCTAATCAATCCGCAGATTACGCAGATTACACCGATTTTAATGAAAGGATGATCCAGAAAATGACACAATTGGAACTGGCCGCACGCGGCCATACCACGCCGTCTATGAGGCAGGTGGCTGAGGATGAAGGGGTATCGCCGGAATATATTCGGGAGAAGGTGGCTGCCGGGCAAATTGTGATCCTAAAGGGACGGAAGAATAAAAAGCGAATAGTTGGCATAGGTAAAGGGCTGCGTACCAAGGTAAATGCCTCCATAGGAACATCGAGTGATATTAATGACATTGAACTGGAAAAGAAAAAAGCGCTTATAGCGGAAAAAACCGGCGCGGATACACTTATGGAACTTTCCGCATCAGGAGACTTTGATGCGATAAGAAATGAGATACTCAATGTCAGCTCTCTTCCCATTGGAAACGTCCCCCTTTATCAGGCGTTTCGGGAAGCGGCAATACGCTACGGCGCGCCTTCTAAACTTGACGAGGAGATGCTGTTCGATCTGATCGAGCGTCAGTGCGAAGACGGTATTGCATTCATGGCGGTCCACTGCGGCATCAACCTCTTTACTATTGAACGAATGAAAAATCAGGGATACAGATACGGCGGACTCTGCTCTAAGGGTGGGACATTAATGGTAGAGTGGATGATCAGGAACAAAAAAGAGAATCCGCTCTATGAAAAGTTTGACAGGGTATGTTCCATCCTGAAAAAATATGATACTATTCTTAGCTTGGGAAATGGAATCAGGGCAGGGGCAATACATGATTCCTTGGACAGAGCGCAGATGTCCGAACTCATTCTAAACTGTGAGCTTGCTGAAATCGGACGAGAGATGGGGTGCCAGATGATGGTCGAGGGCCCCGGTCATGTCCCTCTTGATGAAATCGAGGCCAACATCATCTTACAGAAGAAGATGTCAAACGATGCCCCCTACTACATGCTCGGCCCCCTTCCCACCGATGTGGGTGCGGGTCTTGACCACATTACCGCGGCAATCGGCGCTGCCCATTCCTCTATGTACGGTGCAGACCTTGTCTGTTATATCACCCCTTCAGAGCATTTGGCCCTTCCGAACGAAGCAGACGTTGAGATCGGGGTAAAAACAGCGAGGTTGGCTGCCCACATAGGAGATGTGGTCAAGCTGAAAGGAAGAGCTGACAGCAGGGACATGCAGATAAGTAAGGACAGAAGGGATTTTAACTGGGAGAGTCAGTTTAAAAACATGCTTTTCCCGGATGATGCGCGGAAGATTGCGACCTCGCGCCGATCCTCAACAGAAAAAGGATGTTCCATGTGCGGGGATATGTGCGCCCTGAAGAATGCCGAAGCAACGCTTAGTAAATATCTAAAAGGGGATAAACGTAATTGAATAATATAGAAATTTTGTAACACTTTAGCTTTTTGAAAAAATTCAACCTTGCGAATCTGTTTTGAACCGCAGAATATCTGCCTGTGCGTTGCACGCAGACAGGTCGAATCCCGCGGCACGCGGGACTCGACTTGGCAATATTTGACTCTTTCAACGAAAATAGCAAAATTTTCAAAGCGCTAAATTATTACAGAAAAAGAAAAACGGTAGGAGCTTGAAGATGGACGAAGGTGGAATGTACGCTCACAGGCTGGAAAAATTAAGAAAAGATCTGCACATACGCTCAATTGATACATTTTGGGTGCTGAAAGGAGAGAACAGGCTGTACTTAAGCGGCTTTAAAGGACACGACGGGCAGTGCGACGAGTCGGCCGGGTCCTTATTTATTACTCGAAACAGACAACTTCTAACTACTGATTCCCGTTATATTGAACAGGCCGGGAACGAAGCGCCGAGCTTTGAACCTCTATGCTACTCAAAAGGTATTATTGATCTCTTGCCGGATATATTAAAAGATCTCAAGACCAAGCGCCTTGGATTTGAAGCCGGCCGCCTTTCTTATCTCCAGTTTCAGAAGGTGTCCGAAGCCCTTAAAGAGGCAGGAATATCAGTTGACCTTGTTCCGTGTGAGGAGATGGTGGAAGGTCTTCGAATCATCAAGGAAGACTTTGAAATAGAGGCGATCAAACGTTCCATTGCGATAACGGAATTAGCGCTCACTGCGATTTTAGACGGGCTCGCCCCCGGAATGTCGGAAAAGGATGTGGCATGGTCTATTGAAAGGGAGATACGAGAAAGAGGGGCAGAGGAGATATCATTTTCTCCAATTGTTGCCTCCGGTGAAAACTCTGCTCTTCCACATGCCATTCCCACGAATCGGAAAATTAAGACCGGGGAGCCAATCCTTTTTGACCTTGGCTCACGGTTGGACGGCTACTGTTCTGATATGAGCCGGACGGTAATTCTTGGGAAACCGGATACGAAATTCAGGGATGTTGTTCAAGCCGTTTACGATGCTCAACAAGGAGCAATTGAGAGCATAAAGGCTGGTGTCAGTAGCAAGTCTGTCGATAAGGTCGCCCGTGATTATATAGATGAAAGGGGATTCAAAGGAAAATTTGGCCACGGTTTGGGCCATGGGGTGGGGTTGGCCGTGCACGAAAAGCCGGCTCTGAACCCCACCCACGATATCATACTTGAACCCGGCATGGTGGTTACTGTGGAACCGGGAATATATATTCCCGGATGGGGCGGAGTACGGCTGGAAAACATGGTAGTTGTGCAGGAAAATAGGGCAGAAGTATTAAATAAGATGCCTGTGCTCTTATAGGAGGGTGATTTTGGAATGCGGATTTTGGATTTCGGAATGTGGATTATTCACTGATGGTAGAGGGGCAATATGACTTTTTACGATATCATGATCGTTTGTGACAGTTTTTGGCGTTCTGCATGATAAATCCAAAATCCGAAATCCAAAATCCGCAATCGTATGATCCAAAATCCAAAATCGTATCATGGATAATCTGGTAGACCGATTTACTGATTTTTTGGTGGTGGAAAAAGGGCTTTCCTCGAATACATTGGAGGCATACAGCAGAGATTTGAGCCGTTATATTACATTCTTGGGAGAAAAAGGGGTCTCTGATATCTCTAATTCAGATACCACACATATTTTAAGCTATTTAATTACGCTACAAAGAACAGGGCTGTCAGCGCGAAGCAGGGCGAGACACGTGGTAACACTGCGGGCTTTTTATCGGTTCCTGACCAAGGAAGGGATATTGAAGGCCAATCCTGTCCAATTAGTGGATATTCCAAAATGGCTACAAAAGCTCCCTGACTTTTTGCATGTCAAAGAAGTTGAAAGACTCCTGGCCGCTCCAGATATTAAGACACCTCTTGGACTAAGAGACTCGGCCATGCTGGAACTTTTATACGCGGCTGGATTAAGGGTTTCAGAGCTTATTAAAATCCGATTGCAGGAAATAAATCTTGAAGCCGGTTTTGTAAAAGTGTTCGGAAAGGGTTCCAAAGAGCGGGTTATACCTATAGGGCTTATCGCAAAGAATCAGATTGAACAATATCTGAGGAACGGAAGAAGGGCGCTTCTTAAAGGACGTAATAGTCCGTATCTATTTGTCAACCGCTCAGGGAAGTGTTTAACCCGCCAGGGGTTCTGGAAGCTTTTAAAGCGTTATGCGGCTCAGGCTGGAATACCCGGAAAGGTTTATCCCCACACCCTGCGACACTCTTTTGCCACTCATCTTCTTGAACATGGAGCAGACCTACGATCTGTTCAGATCATGTTAGGGCACGTGGATATTTCTACTACTCAGATCTATACTCATGTGGCAAGGGAAAGGCTCAAGCGGGTACATCAGGAGTATCATCCGAGGGGATAGGGATATATTCGTCAGATTTAGGGAGTATAAAATAGAACTTATTTCCTCCCGGCACGGTCTCGTATCCAACAAACCCACCATGCAGTCGAATAATTTCCTTGATAAAGTATAGTCCTTGGCCAGTGCCAGGGATTTTCTCAACGTTGGCGCCTCGATAACCCTCCATGAATACATTACTGCGTTCCTCCTTGAGAATATGAGGGCCGGCGCTAAACACATAATATTTTATCCCATGTATGCCGTCAAAAAAATAGTCTTTGAGCACCTCTCTCCCATAGGCGATGTATTTGAATTTCTGGCCGTCTTCTTTTATCTCCTTTGTATACTTAACCGCATTAGAAAAAAGATTGGCATAGACCTGGGATAAGAGCCCGATGTCCACCTGCATCGGTTCTTCCTTGTCCAAGGCAGTGTATTCATCCCGTATTTCAATATGCTTGTCCTTTATTTTTGCCTTATATTCTTCCAACTGCGGCAGGATAATATCCTCTTTCATATTACAAGACCTTCTATTAAGCACATAATGCCCTTTTTCAAAATGTGCTCTTCTCAATAGGGTTTCCAAAAAAAGGCTTGTGTTTTTGTAATGCTTTCTGATATTTTTTACCTGCTCTTCCAACGCTTCGGCGGAGTCTTTTATCTTATCGTATACAGTACTTATCTGGGAAAGTTTTTGATGATCGTTCATATTTGTGGCAGTCAGTATTGAACCCAATTCTTTTTCGATCTCACGGCACTGCTTCATGGTTGATCGTAATCTTTTAATATAGAGCTTAAAAGCGATATTGGGAGTAATAATATTGTGCTCGATATCCTTGACAAGAGAGCGAATGAAGTTGAGATGATTTATGTTTTTCCACATAAGGACTTTGTTATGCAGTGCGTACCCAATTCTATTGGCAAATTTCTGAAAGAAAAATTTTTCTTTTTCACTCAAGCCCGCAGAATCTTTAAGTTGAAGGATGCCGAGTATCTCGCCGCAACACGTGGCTGGAAGCCTTTCAACTAAGGCCTTGTTACCAATTACTGGTATAAAATACGAGCCCTTGGATTCTTTTGCCTCAGAAGTTACCATGATTGGAGGGATGAGTATTTTATCCGGAGTTGTGATCAGCCCGTTTTCATAGGTACATACGAGCTTCATTGAGTCTCCGTTTAGTCCGACATAGAGCATTGAATCAAGGTTAAAAAAAGCCTTAATGATAATAACACAAATACGATAAAGATCTTCTATAGATTCAAATTCTTGAGACAGGTCAAAGAAAGTTCGAAGGCCAGCGTCCTGGATGTTTGTAAAACTATACTCATGATAATCATCCATCTTCTTGTGCACTCTTTTTTCGAGGAAATGCATTCGTTCCATACGCTGTAACTCCTTTATTTTTTGTATATTTATAATTTACCATAATAACTGATATATTGTCAAATAGAAGTCAGAAGTCAGAGGTCAGAAGACAGAGGGCAGAGGTCAGATGGGAGAAGGCAGAAAACAGAAGTCAGAGGTCAGAAAACAGAGGGCAGAAGGCAGAAGTCAGAGGGCAGAAGACTGAGGCATGGAGAAAAAAGACTTGATAATGGCGCTGTTCTAAGGTTAGAAGACAGAAGTCAGAGGACAGATGTCAGAGAATAGAAAACAGAGATTCACGTCCGATTTTTTTGCAACGGACAAAGGACCACTGACCACTGACATTGAGCGTTTAAGCTCAATCAAACTATTATTTCTATCTTCTGATCTCTGACCTCTGTCCTCTGACTTCTAATTTCTTGCCTCTGGTTGCTTGATGAAGCTGCAATCTATAGTCATTACATCCAGTAACCAGTACGCAATCACAGGAGGAACAATGCTTCGCATCTACAATACGCTTTCAGGTGAAAAAGAGATCTTTAAACCGATTGAACCGGGAAAGGTAGGCATTTATGTCTGCGGGGTCACGGTATACGATTCCTGTCACGTGGGACATGCCCGGTCAATGGTAGTCTTTGATGTAATCGTCAAATATCTGAGGGCCATCGGATATTCGGTTATTTATGTTCGAAACTTTACCGATGTAGACGACAAGATTATAAACCGGGCCAATGAGATCGGGACAGATATCCATACAATATCAGATCGATACATTAAGGAATTCTATCGTGATATGGACGCATTAGGTGTCGAGAGGGCATCTATTGAACCGCGTGCAACGGAACACATCGGAACGATTGTCGATGTCATCAAACAACTTGTAGCAAAGGGTCATGCCTATGAAGTGGATGGTGACGTTTTTTTTGCCATAGAGACATTCAAAGGCTATGGTAAACTTTCCGGAAGACGGCTGGAAGAGATGGAAGCAGGAGCCCGTATTGAAGTGGACGAACGTAAGCGGAATCCAATGGATTTCGCGCTCTGGAAGAGTGTAAAACCGGGGGAGCCGTTTTGGGAAAGTCCATGGGGGAAAGGTCGTCCCGGATGGCATATAGAATGCTCGGCAATGAGCACTCGATATCTTGGAACCCATTTTGATATCCATGGGGGAGGTAAGGACCTTATATTCCCTCACCACGAAAACGAAATTGCTCAATCAGAGGGAGCCTTTGGACCGCCATTTGCCAATTACTGGATTCATAATGGATTCGTAAACATAAACCATGAAAAAATGTCGAAGTCTCTCGGCAACTTTCTTACTATTCAGGATGTTCTTGAACGATTTCATCCAGAAGCGATGCGCCTCTTTCTCCTTTTCAATCATTATCGAAGTCCGGTGGATTTTTCGGATGAGACAGTTCAGGAAACTGAACATGGCCTGGAAAAGATGTATGCACTTCTTCTGAGAATTGCAGACTACGCTCTTACAGAATCCGGATCAGGCGTTGAAACATACTCCCCAAAAGAGTCTTATAATGACCTTGCAAACTACGCGGAAGGACTTTGGGATAAGTTTAAAGAGGCCATGGATGATGATTTTAATACAGCCCGAGCAATAGGATTGTTATTTGATGCTGTACGTCGTTTTAATCGTTTTATGGACGGCTTAGAGGGCCCATCCTCTCCTGAAATCTCTAATCTGCTTTTAACCGGTAAAGAGATACTCGTCAAAATCGGCAATGTCCTTGGTATATTAGCATGTGACCCCAAAGAGTTTTTCGAACACAAGAAATTGAAAGCTTTTGTGAGTGGTCAAATTGATGCGCCTGCCATTGAAAAGCTGATTGCGGAACGGGCTGAGGCACGTAAGAATAAAGATTGGACTCGCGCGGACCAAATCCGTGATCAATTGGCTGCCATGAATATCGTTATCAAAGACCGACCTGAGGGAACGGTCTGGAAGGCTCGATAAGGCCGTGAACTTCTCACTGGTTTCCGAATTTGGTCCGAAAGGTGATCAACCATTTGCCATTCAGAAATTGACCGATGGTGTCCTTTCAGAGGAGCAGCACCAGGTCCTTTTGGGTGTGACAGGGTCGGGCAAAACCTTTACAATGGCCAATGTCATTGCCAACGTGCAAAGGCCTACATTGGTGATAGCTCCAAACAAGACTTTGGCAGCACAACTTTACAGCGAATTCAAGGCCCTTTTCCCAAAAAACGCTGTGGAATATTTTGTCAGTTACTATGACTATTACCAGCCCGAAGCATATCTTCCTACCACTGATACCTACATAGAGAAAGACGCTTCAATCAATGAACTGATTGATAAAATGCGCCATTCTGCCACCCGCTCTGTATTGACCAGACGCGATGTCGTTGTGGTCGCCAGTGTTTCATGTATCTTCGGTTTGGGGTCTCCCGTTGACTATAAGGAGATGTGTCTTGATCTAAAGACTGACGATATGCTTAGTCGGGATGATCTCCTCAAAAAGTTGGTTACAATGCAATATGAGCGAAATGACACCGATTTTCACAGGGGTGTCTTCAGAGTACGGGGTGATCGCGTAGAGATCTTTCCAGCCTACGAGGAGGATCGTGCGCTGAGGGTCGAATTTTTCGGGGACGTCATTGAAAAAATATCTGAAATCGATCCATTAAGAGGCAAGGTCAGGCAGATCCTAAAGATGGCTTCCGTGTATCCGGCCAGCCACTATGTGACTTCAAGTATTACTTTAAAAACCGCAAGTAAGGCTATAGAAATAGAATTAAAAGAACGAATAGGATATTTTCGAGAGACTCGAAAATTGATTGAGGCCCAACGCATTGAGGAGAGAACAAATTTTGACTTGGAAATGATGCGGGAACTCGGCTACTGCCATGGAATTGAAAATTATTCCCGTCACCTCACAGGCCGAAGCCCTGGTGAGCCCCCTCCCACCCTACTCGATTATTTTCCCGAAGATCTCTTGCTCTTTATAGACGAGAGTCATATTACTGTTCCTCAGCTCAGGGGAATGTACCGCGGAGATAGATCGAGAAAAGAAAGCCTGGTGGCGTATGGATTCCGGCTCCCTTCCGCCTTAGACAACAGGCCGTTGAGGTTTGAAGAGTTTGAACAAAAACATAAACAGGCCATCTATGCTTCCGCAACCCCCGGCGAATACGAATTCGAAATGGGAAAAGGCAGGGTGGCAGAACAGATTATCAGACCTACCGGATTAATTGATCCAAAAGTTATTATAAAACCGGCAGAAAATCAGGTAGATGATCTTTTGGACGAAATTAGAAAGAGAGAGGCAAAAAAAGAGAGGGTTCTCGTAACTACCCTGACCAAGAGGATGGCTGAGGATCTCTGTGACTACTATCGTGAACTTGAAGTACGTGTTAGATACCTTCATTCAGAGATAAAGACAATGGAGCGGGTGGAGATCATAAGGGATCTCAGGCTGGGAAAATTTGATGTCTTAGTCGGGATTAATCTTCTCAGAGAGGGACTCGATATTCCGGAAGTCTCCCTTGTGGCAATCTTGGATGCTGACAAAGAAGGGTTCCTCAGGTCAGCACGCTCTCTAATTCAGACATGTGGAAGGGCGGCACGCAATGTTTCAGGAACTGTAATCTTATATGCGGATCACAAAACACAATCAATAAAATCCGCAGTTAGTGAAACCAACCGGCGTCGAAAGATCCAAAAGGGATACAATGATCTTAACGATATTACCCCGCTAACTATCCAAAAAAATATTCAATCCATTCTCGATTCTGCATACGAAGCCGATTATGTTACTGTTTCTGCTGTTGCAGAACCCACCGTGGATTTTGAAAATCCAGACGAAATTACACGTACCATTAAAAGGCTTGAAAAGGAAATGAAGGAGGCTGCCCGCAATCTTGCCTTTGAACAGGCCGCAGAACTTCGGGATCGTATCAAAAACCTTCAAAGAGTTGAACTTGAGATGAGATAAAAATTTAAGGGGAAATTTGGGCGAATGGATATATGGTGTCAGGTAGTTTTAAGGCTCGCTGAATAGATTTAATCAACTCATTTAATAATATCGGCTTTTCAAGAAAATCAAAGGCCCCGTTCTTCAGGGCATTCTGCCGAATTTCGCGATTTCCATATCCGGTCATTGCAATTACCGGAAGGCCTGGATGTAAGCGGACCATTTCTTTAAGTGTGTCTTTTCCACTCCCTTCAATGCCCACATAATCCAATAACACCAAAGCAACAGGTTTGTCTTGGCTTAAAATTTTTTTAAACTTTTTCATTGCTTCGTTACAGGAATAAGCGCATTCGACCTCCAAATTTATGTTGAAGGTGTCAAGAGCGTCTTTTATAAATTCTATTATAAAAGGCTTGTCATCTACTATTAATACCTTTCCGGGATCACTACGGGTCATTGGTGCGGGCCTGGCAACTGACTCAGTTGCAGAAAAATTCGCATTGCTCGTAGTGGCAACGAACTTTTCAATTTTGGCAACTCCCGCTCCTTCACCTTCCTCACCCCCTTCAAATCGTAGTGTCAGTTCGTATACTTTTCCGGAACCATCAGACGATAATTTTGTGGGAAAGGGGGTAGGAATACGCAAAATTTTTGAATCTTTTTTAAAGGGTTGTGGAAGACTGTCAACTTCTCCGGAACCAAAAAAATAATCCGGGGATACTGCGAGCTCCCTGGCAATACATTGCAACCTTTCAACATCTATGCGACGCCTTCCATTTTCTATTCTGGACATGTAAGACTTGGAACATCCACAGAGTTTACCTAATTGTTCCAGAGACAGCCTTTTCTTTTTTCTTAATTCTTTGATCTTGCGTCCGATATGTTGATCATTTTGCCGCATAGATTTTCTATAATAAAAAAAGGAAAAAATGTCAACCTTTTAGCAAAAAGAACGGAAAGTTGCCAAAATGGCAATAAAGGGGATATATCGTGGAAAATAAACAGATATTTTGCTCTAATGCTCTCGGACCGTTGCCAATATTGCCTCAGTGGCAAATACGAGGTTTGACATATTGGTAACTCTGTTTTAGTAAGTTATCATTATAAAAAGAATTTTTTACAACTCTACAATAAAGGAGCCAAAGGATGAGCCAAAGAGTCGAAGTTTGCGAACTTGAACTTGAGGAGGAATCATTAGACGTTAATGCGTCTCAAGAAGGCGCCTGTGTTAAGCATGATAAATATACAAATAACAAGTACAGCAACACAAAGGAGAAAGATCCTATACTGATGGATTATATCAGAGGGATGGATCGCTATCAAGTCCTCTCAATTGAGCAAGAACAATCTATTGGCAAAACAATACAAAACAAGCAGAAAACATTTTTTGATTACATTTTAAACGCTTCTTGTTCTATTCCCGAGATGGAGGAATTAAAAGATACAATCCAACGAACTCTTACAGAAGAAGGAAAGTCACAGCTCGCTAAAGAAGACTTAATTGAGTATTCTTTGAAAACTGTTAGAGGGCTAAGTAAACAATATGCGCAAAACAGCTCGTTAAGTTTTCTATTATCCAAGCTTCAAGACACGGACAAAAGACTGAGAGAGGCTGTTCATCACCTTGCAATGGCAAATTTGAGATTAGTCGTAAGTATAGCTAAAAAGTATAAAAACAGAGGCTTAGCCCTTCTTGATCTTGTTCAGGAAGGAAATATAGGCCTGTTAAAAGCAGTGTATCGTTTCGATTATAGAACGGGATACAGGTTCAGCACATATGCGATTTGGTGGATACGTCAAGCAATTATCAGGGCATTGCAAAACAAATCAAGCACAATTCGGGTACCTGTACATATATTAGTAAAGAGAAACCGTATCTTGAACACATTCTATTCTCTTCTGAAAACTATGGGGAGGGAACCTACCCCCAAGGAGATCGCCGAGGACTTAAGTATACCTTTGGAGCATGTTGTTTCGGTATTGTCTCTGATATCGAATCCGGTTTCCCTGGAAACGCCGGTTAAAGAGGGAGGCGATTGTGTTGGTGATTTTCTGGAAAATACTTCCGGAAAAACGCCGTATGAAGAGGTTGAAACAGATGACTTGTCAAAAAAGGTAGACGCAATACTGTCGACATTGACACCGAGAGAAGAAATTATTGTGCGCAAGCGCTATGGAATCGGGGAAAAACATCGGTATACTCTTCATGAGATCGGCAAGACGTTTGGGGTATCGAGAGAACGTATACGTCAAATAGAAAAGAATGCAATGAA
>DAOVGD010000152.1 GCA_030672555.1 Desulfobacterales bacterium | reverse complement strand
AAATGATAAATGATCACCATCTATAATGGGCAAATGCTTTGTTCGCCTCTGCCATCCTGTGGGTATCTTCTCTCTTTTTAAATGCTGCACCCCGTTTGTTGGCTGCATCAATCAATTCACCCGCCAACTTATTCGCCATATCCTTCTCAGAGCGGGCAGCAGCATAAGTAATAAGCCAACGTATCCCTAACGCTGTACGTCGATTCGCCCTCACCTCCATTGGAACCTGGTAGGTGGCCCCCCCCACTCGACGAGATTTAACCTCAAGGATCGGCTTAATATTTCCCACCGCTTTTTCAAAAACGGCAAGCGGGGCTTCTTTGGTCCGATTCTGTATAATATCAAATGCATTATACACTATCGACTCTGCTATACTCTTCTTTCCGTCTTTCATTACGACGTTAATAAATTTGCCTACCAGCCTATTGTTATATTTAGGGTCAGGCAAGACACTCCGTTTTGGTATTTCTCTTCTCCGAGCCATATATGAAGAATCTCCAATTTAATATTAGTCAGTGTCCATTCAGAAATGGTATATTTGATGCCATTTCTGAATGGACACTACTTGGGCTTCTTGGCCCCGTACTTTGACCGACCCTGCTTACGATCCTGAACCCCAATAGCATCGAGCGTACCACGCACAACATGATATCGTACGCCAGGCAAATCCTTCACACGCCCGCCCCGTACTAAGATCACAGAATGTTCCTGCAAGTTATGCCCTATCCCGGGTATGTATGAGGTTACCTCAATTCCGTTTGTTAACCGAACACGTGCTACCTTTCTTAAAGCTGAATTCGGTTTTTTGGGGGTAGAGGTATATACTCTGACGCACACCCCGCGTCTTTGCGGGCACCCCTTTAAGGCCGGGGTATTTGTTTTGTTCTTTAACCGTGTTCGGCCTTTCTTTACTAATTGATTAATGGTAGGCATAACATCCTCATTATTTAATAAGTACGGACAATCGCACTTCCGCACTTCTGTTTTTTTACTTATGTAGTGTTGCTCTGAATAACAAAAAGGATTATTTATCAATATTATCCTTCTATGTCAACAAAAAATTTATTATGCCTTCTTTTATTCGAAAAGTGTCCTTAAGCGAGACCTTTGCATAATGCGACATTTTGAGCGCTATGCTTCACTTCGTGCCCGTCAGGCAAGTTGAGCGAAGTGAAATCCCGTCGCCGGGGGAAGGTGAAAAATTTAACCGGCAGCCTCCACCTCCGTTTCTGTCTGCGCATCATCAATAACAGTAGCAATAGGAGTATCTTTGTATCGGTCAAGGCCGGTCCCCGACGGGATAATACGCCCCATAATGACATTCTCCTTTAATCCTCTCAAGGTATCCACCCTGCCGGAAATAGCAGCATCTGATAGTACTTTGGTGGTTTCCTGGAATGATGCGGCAGAAATAAAGCTTTCAGTGCTCAACGACGCCTTTGTGATACCGAGAAGGAGGGGTTCAGCAGTGGCTGGGGTACCACCTTCTTGCAGAATACGCTCATTGGCCTCTTCAAATATTCGTCTTTCTACCTGTTCGTCTAACAAGAATTCTGTATCACCCGGGTCGGTGACTCTGATCCGTTTGAGCATCTGTCGGACAATGACCTCGATGTGCTTGTCGTTGATACGAACCCCTTGAAGCCGATAGACCTCCTGAACCTCATCAACCAGATACCGAGCGAGGGCCTGCACTCCCAGCACGTTTAAGATATCGTGAGGATCAACGGACCCCTCCATCAATGACTCGCCAGCCCGGATATAGTCTCCTTCATGCACGCTTATATGCTTTCCTTTTTGGATCAAATAGTCCTTCTTGTCACCGACCTCAGGGGTAACGGTGACCTTTCTCTTACCTTTTACTCCCTTGGAAAAGCTGATATATCCGTCAATCTCACTTATAACAGCAGTCTCTTTCGGTTTTCTAACCTCAAAGAGCTCAGCCACCCGGGGTAGACCACCTGTAATGTCTTTAGTCTTTGTAGTTTCTCGTGGAATCTTCGCAATAATATCTCCTGCCGCAATCATGTCGCCTTCTGATACCGCCAAGATAGCATTCAGTGGAAGAAGATATCTGGCGTCTCTATTCGTACCCGGGATTTTAGTAGTCTTTCCTCTCTCATCTTTAATCGATATCCTGGGACGCAATTCAGTCTCCTTGTATTCCACAATCACCATGCTCGATTTTCCGGTTACCGGATCGACCTTTTCCGTCATGGTACGCCCGGCAACGACATCCCCAAACTTAACCTCACCTGAGGCCTCGGTTAAAATCGGCATGGTATACGGATCCCAAAGCGCTATTAAATCGCTAGGCATGACTGGATCACCCTCTTTTTTGACGAGATGTGCCCCATAGATGACAGGATACCGTTCCCGTTCGCGTCCGTTCGGACTTATAACAGCGATTTCTCCGTTACGGTTCATTGCCACCAACTCACCATCTGCATTTCCCACAGTCTCCAAGTTGATAAACTTAACCGTGCCCTTGTTTCTGGCCCTTATATCTGCCTGCTCCACCCTTCGGCTGGCAGTCCCTCCAATATGAAAGGTCCTCATAGTAAGCTGTGTCCCTGGTTCCCCGATTGACTGAGCAGCCAAAATGCCTATAGCCTGTCCGATCTCTACCGGTCTCCCATGGGCCAAATCTCGACCATAACATTTAGCACAGGCCCCCCTCTTCGAACGGCATGATAGAACTGATCTGATACTCACCTGTTCCAGACCTGCTTCGTCGATCTTTTTAACCTTTGCCTCGTCGATATCTTCGCCTGCCTTGACCAATATTTGATCTGTAAATGGATCCCGTATATTTTCCAATGCAACCCGTCCAAGTACACGTTCTCCAACCCGTTGAATAATTTCACCACCCTCCATGAGTGATTTCACTACAATACCATCGGTGGTTCCGCAATCTTGCTCTGTTATGATCGCATCCTGCGCTACATCCACCAAACGCCGGGTTAAGTAACCTGAATTTGCGGTCTTTAAAGCGGTATCTGCCAAACCTTTCCGCGCACCATGGGTAGAGATAAAGTATTGGAGCACCGTTAGCCCCTCCCGGAAATTCGACGTTATAGGGGTCTCAATAATTTCGCCGGACGGTTTGGCCATCAGACCACGCATCCCGGCCAATTGGCGCATCTGGTCTTTACTCCCTCTCGATCCGGAATCGGCCATAATGTATATGGAATTAAAACTTTCCTCCTTGAGGATCTCACCATCTTCTCCACGAACAACCTCGCCATCTTCATCCACTACCGGCGCCATCTTCATCTCTTCCATCATCTCATTGGCAACTTCGTCCGTAGCCTTGGCCCAGATATCAACCACCTTGTTATATTTTTCGCCTCGGGTGATCAGGCCCTCCACATACTGTTCCTCAATCTCCTTAACTTCCTTTTCGGCCGCTTTCAAGATAGCGTCTTTCTTTGGGGGAATGACCATATCATTCACTGCCACTGAGAGGGCTGCTCTCGTAGCACAAGAAAAACCCAAATCCTTCAACCTATCAGTTAGAATAACGGTCGTTTTGATACCAAGGGTCCGATAACATTGGTTAATCAAATTACGCAGGGCCTTCTTATCCATAACCTTGTTAATCAGATCAAAAGGAAGCTCAGATGGTACAATCTCCCTAAAAATAATACGCCCCACACTGGTGTCGACACGTTTGCCATCCATACGAACCTGTATAGGAGCATGCAGTCCTGCCATGCCGGCGTCATAAGCCACGCGAACTTCTTCGGGATTCGCAAAAATCTTTCCCGCTCCCTTTTCACGTGCGACAGTACGAGTAAGGTAATATATCCCGAGTACAATATCCTGAGTCGGCACAATGATCGGCTCCCCATTGGCTGGAGACAGGATATTATTGGTGGACATCATCAGCACACGTGCTTCAATTTGCGCCTCTATGGAAAGGGGAATATGGACCGCCATCTGGTCGCCATCGAAATCCGCATTAAAGGCTGTACAGACCAGAGGATGGAGCTGAATCGCCTTACCCTCGATCAAAATCGGTTCAAAGGCCTGCATGCCGAGGCGGTGTAAGGTGGGAGCGCGGTTCAAAATAATAGGGTATTCTTTTACGACTTCGTCCAAGGTATCCCAAACTTCCGGAGTCTCGCGTTCCACCATTCTTTTAGCGCTCTTTATGGTGGTAACATACCCTTTGGCTTCAAGCCCACTGTAAACAAATGGCTTAAACAGCTCTAACGCCATCTGTTTCGGAAGGCCACATTGATGCAGACGCAACTCCGGTCCAACGACAATGACCGTTCTACCGGAATAGTCAACACGTTTCCCTAATAGATTCTGGCGGAACCGTCCCTGCTTGCCCTTAAGCATATCACTTAATGATTTTAGAGGCCGTTTATTGGTACCGGTAACGGTCTTGCCTCTTCTGCCATTATCAAACAAGACGTCTACCGATTCCTGAAGCATCCTTTTCTCGTTGCGTATGATGATATCCGGAGCGTGCAGATCCTTGAGTCTTTTCAGACGATTATTTCTATTGATGACCCGTCTGTAAAGATCGTTCAGATCGGAAGTGGCAAAACGTCCCCCCTCCAAGGGGACCAAGGGGCGCAGATCAGGGGGTAACACAGGAATGACATCCATTATCATCCAATCAGGATGATTATTCGATCGCCTAAAGGCGTCGACCACCTTAAGCTGCTTGAAACACTTCTTTCTTTTGGCCTCTGAACCAGTATTCCGTATTTCCTCGCGAAGATCAGCATGAACCTGGTCTAAGTCTATTTTAGCCAAAATTGTTTTGATTCCTTCAGCACCCATCTCTGCCTTAAAGGCCGTCCCATACTTTTCACGGGCCTCGTTATACTTTTCTTCTGTCAGGATTTCTTTATATTTCAGAGGAGTGTTATTGGGATCAGTGACAACATACGCATCAAAATAAAGGACCTTCTCCAATTCTTTCATAGTAATATCGAGAAGGTTTCCGATTTTGCTCGGAAGACTTTTTAAGAACCAGATATGGGCAACAGGGGTAGCCAACTCAATATGGCCCATCCGCTCTCTTCTCACTTTGGACTGTATGACTTCTACTCCACACTTCTCACATACTACGCCTCGATGTTTCATCCGCTTGTATTTACCGCAGTTGCACTCGTAATCCTTGGTCGGCCCGAATATTTTGGCACAGAATAGCCCATCTCGTTCCGGCTTGAACGTACGATAATTGATAGTTTCAGGCTTTTTGATTTCACCGTAAGACCACTCCCGTATCTTCTCAGTGGAAGCGATAGAAATTTTGACCGCTCCAAACTTAACCGGATCTTTCGGCCGTGCAAAAAAGCTGTAAATATCTTCCAATGTTCTCTCCTTTATTTTTCCTTCTCTTCAAGCTGCACATCTAACCCAAGGCTCTGAAGCTCCTTGATCAGTACATTGAATGACTCCGGCAAACCTGGTTCCAGTGTATTGTCACCCTTGACAATCTTTTCATACATACGAGTTCGGCCTGCTACATCATCCGATTTCACAGTCAAAAATTCTTGCAGCGCATAGGCAGCTCCATAGGCCTCCATAGCCCAAACTTCCATTTCACCAAGGCGTTGACCACCGAACTGGGCTTTGCCCCCAAGAGGTTGCTGGGTTACCAGTGAATAAGGCCCGATCGATCTTGCATGAATCTTGTCAGCAACCAGATGATGCAATTTCAGCATGTACATAATCCCTACCGTCACTTTATTATCAAACGTCTCTCCTGTTCGACCGTCATAAAGGGTGGCCTGTCCAACAGAGGGAAGGCCGGCATCGTTGAGAAGCTTTTCAATCTCCTTTTCAGTCGCACCGTCAAAGACTGATGTTGCCAAATGGACACCATTGCGATAATAAAGCGCAAGATTTTTCAGTTCTTCATCATCCATGTCGTCTATCATGGCTTGCATCGATTTCGATGTGAAGATACGTTTCAGTTTTTTCCTTATTAGTTCGTATTCCGCCTTCTCAAGTAAATTGTAAATCTGCTGGCCCAAGCCCCAGGCCGCCCATCCCAAATGGATTTCCAATACCTGTCCTACATTCATTCGTGAAGGGACCCCCAACGGGTTTAACACCATATCTACCGGCGTACCATCTTCAAAATAAGGCATATCCTCCTCAGGAAGGATTCTCGAAACAACCCCCTTGTTTCCATGACGACCTGCCATCTTGTCCCCGACCGAAAGCTTGCGCTTCATAGCGACATAGACCTTGACCAATTTGATAACACCAGGAGGGAGTTCATCACCTTTCCGTAGGCGACTCAATTTTTCTTCAAAAACCATTTTGACAAGATCAATTTGTTCTTTGTAACCATCCAATAGCTTTGATACCTTCTCAGTTATATCATCATCCGGCAGAACAACTCGACCCCACTTTTGTAAAGGGATGGAATCTATGTCGGAAGCATTAATTTGCGCCCCCTTCTTCACCACAATTTTACCGCTGTCATCTTTGATGGAAGCGCCACATTTCTGTCCGGCCAAAAGCTCCTTGAGCCTTTCTCGAGTCGATTCTTTTATAATCTTAAGCTCATCTTTCCGATCTTTTTCGAGTCGAACGATCTCCTCGTTTTCAACCGATTTTGCACGACTGTCTTTTTCCACTCCCTTGCGTGAAAAAACCTTGGCATCAATTACAATTCCGGAAATTCCAGGGGGAACTCGAAGAGACGTATCTTTTACATCACCAGCCTTTTCTCCAAAAATTGCTCTCAAGAGTTTTTCTTCCGGAGAAAGTTGCGTCTCCCCTTTTGGGGTAATTTTGCCTACTAATATATCACCAGGGCCTACCTCGGCGCCAATCCGAACAATTCCGCTTTCATCCAGATCTTTTAACGCATCCTCTCCCACGTTCGGTATATCCCGCGTGATCTCTTCCTTGCCGAGTTTTGTATCCCGGGCAACAGTGTCAAACTCTTCAATATGAACCGATGTAAATACCCCCTCTTTGATCAAGCGTTCGCTAACCAGTATAGAATCTTCGAAATTGTAGCCTCCCCACGGCATGAAGGCAACCATGATATTCTTTCCAAGAGCGAGTTCTCCCTTTTCAGTAGCAGGGCCGTCAGCAATAATATCTCCCTTTTTAACTCTGTCACCTTTCCGAACAATCGGTTTGTGGTTAAAACAGGTATTCTGATTCGATCTGTTGAATTTATTTAACTTACAAATTTCCACTTTCGGTTTTGTACCATCCCCTGCTTCCGCATCATAGCGCAACACTATTCGGGAAGCATCCACATCCATCACTGTCCCATCTTCTTTGGCAGTTACCGTAACTCCGGAATCCTTAGCAACAACCTTTTCCATACCCGTACCGATCAGGGGAGCACTGTTTGTCAAAAGAGGAACTGCCTGACGTTGCATGTTCGATCCCATGAGCGCACGGTTGGCATCATCATTCTCTAAAAACGGAATCAACGAGGCCGAAATACTCACCAGTTGGTTTGGAGAGACATCCATGAATTTAACCCCTTCGCGATTAACCATCATGAATTCTCCGGCCACACGCGCTGACACCATTGGATTCTTGAACCGTCCGTTTCCTGTCAATGGAGCGTTTGCCTGGGCAATCGGGTGGTCTTTTTCTTCCAGGGCATTCAGGAAACGAATCTTCTGAGTTACCCTACCATCTTTTGCCAATTTGTAAGGCGTTTCAATAAATCCGTAATCGTTCACGTTCGCATAAGTACCCAGGGAAACGATCAATCCGATGTTCGGCCCTTCAGGGGTCTCTATAGGACAGATACGGCCGTAGTGGGTGGGATGAACGTCTCTCACCTCAAAACCGGCCCGTTCTCGTGTCAAGCCACCAGGTCCTAAAGCACTTAAACGACGTTTATGGGTAATTTCAGAAAGAGGATTTGTCTGATCCATAAATTGGGAAAGTTGGCTGGTTCCGAAAAATTCTTTCAGCACTGCGGAAACAGGCTTGGAATTAATCAGATCGTGAGGCATTAGCGCTTCAATCTCCTGGAGGCTCATACGTTCCTTGACTGCTCGTTCCATCCTAACCAGTCCTGTACGGTACTGTATTTCAAGGAGTTCACCCACAGTACGAACTCTACGATCCCCCAAATGGTCGATGTCATCTACAGGCCCCTGCGTATCCTTCAGTGTCACTAATGTCTTTGTCGTCAGGAGAATATCCTCTTTTCCGAGGGTCTGAACCTCAATCGGTACCTCCTGTTCAAGGCGCAGATTCATTTTTAGGCGTCCCACCTTAGAAAGATCATAATAGGTAGGCTCGAAAAAGAGCTTATTACAAAAATCGTATGCCATCTCTATGGTCGGCGGATTGCTGGGACGGAGCCTTCTATAGATTTCCACCACTGCCTCATCCTGGTTGTTCACCTTGTCGAGCTGCAGTGTCTTCCGGATAGAATCACTAGTGGTGACATTATCAATAAAAAGGAATTCAATCGAAGGAATCTTGGCCGCCTTTATCCGCTCGATTATCTCTTCATCCACTACTTCGTTAATGCCGGCTATCTCTTCTCCAGTAGTGGGATCCGTTACGGCGCCGGCCAATACTTTCCCGTAGATGGAACCGGTTTCAATAGGGATAGCCTCTATCTTTGCCTTCTCCAGATCCCGAATCACACGTTTTGTAATCTTCTTTCCCTTTTTTATGATGGCCTTTCCGGTTTTGGGGTCTTTCACATCTTTTGATACCTGTCCCCCCACGCTGAGCTCTGGATCAAAGACCTTACTTAAAGAGTCCCCATTGATAAGGATGGTCTCTTTACGATAGAAATAATTTAATATGTCTTCTGTTGAATAACCCAGGGCCTTCAAAAGGAGGGAAACCGGAAATTTTCGGCGACGATCAATCCGAATGTACACAATATCCTTTGTGTCTATCTCCATATCAATCCAGGATCCCCGCAGGGGGATAATTCGGGCGGAATAGATGACCTTTCCGCTCGGGTGCGTCTTACCTTTATCATGATCGAAAAAGACACCGGGAGAGCGATGTAGCTGGCTTACAACCACACGCTCCGTCCCGTTTATAATGAACGTCCCCTTCCCCGTCATGAGGGGTATGGTACCGAAATATATCTCTTGTTCCTTGATATCACGAATACTGGAACTGCCGGTCTCTTTATCGATAGCGTATACCACCAAACGAACAGTAATCCGAATCGGTATCTCGCAGGTCATCCCTCTTTGAATACACTCTTCTACATCATACTTGATTTGTCCAAACGTATATCTAACAAATTCAAGAGAAGCGGTCCCGCTGAAGTCTTTAATTGGAAAAACGCTGTGAAACACGGCCTGTAATCCAATGTCCTCCCGTTTATCAGGAGGCACATCCATTTGCAGAAATCTGGCATAAGACCGCTTCTGCATTCCCATAAGATCGGGAATGTCTATGACCGTTTTGATTTTGCTGAAACTTTTCCGAAAACGCTTGGTCGTCGCCGAAGACTTGTCCGACATTTTATCTCCTTCAATTAGCTCATGGCTGATAGCTGATAGCTAATAGCTCACAGGCAAGATGGAATTTCTACACTACTAATTAGGACACAGACCTTCACAGATAAACACCGATCAAATTTGACGGATTGGCGAATTGCCGCATTGACGAATTAAAAAATTCGGCAATTCCTCAATGCGGAATTCGCAATTCATGGTAATCTGTGTCATCTGTGTCCAAAATAGAATTTTATACTATTAATTATTTGATTTCAACCGAGGCTCCTGCCTCTTCCAGTTGTTTTCTGAGTTCTTCGGCCTCATCTTTCGAGACCCCTTCTTTAACCGGTTTAGGAGCGCTATCGACCAATCCTTTGGCCTCTTTCAATCCGAGCCCGGTAATTGCCCTAACTACTTTGATTGCCTGAATCTTCTTATCACCAGGCGCTGTCAGGATTACATCAAATTCCGTCTTTTCTTCAGCCGCTGCCTCCCCGCTGGCAGCGGGCATAGCCGCCATAGCAACAGGCGCTGCAGCGCTGACCCCAAATTTTTCTTCAAGCTCTTTTACCAGCTCAGAGAGTTCCAATACAGACATACTCGATATAAATTCAATGACATCTTCTTTTGCAATATTTGCCATTTCAGTCTTCCTCCTAAAACTATTTCTTTTATTTCTAAGCAGTTTTTTCTTTTTGATCTTTCAGTGCCGTCAATACACCCAATAAATTTCTGACAACGCCGCTGAGAGCTACCACCAAACCGGCGGGCACGCCGTTCATTGCCGAGAGGAGATTGGCTAATAATACCTCCCGAGACGGAAGATCTGCCAATGCCTTTATGGAATGTACATCCAGGACCTTACCATTTAATACACCTGCCTTGATCTCTAAGGCTGAATTCTTTCCAGCAAATTTGACCAGGACCTTAGCCGGAGCTACCGGATCTTCCTTACTCAAGGCAACCGCGCACGGCCCTACAAAGTAATCCTTCATTAAAGCCATGTCTGTATCTTGTGTAGATAGCCTCAGCAGTGTATTTTTGACCACACGATATTCCACCGACTCAGCCTTGAGCTGTTTCCGCAAGTCATTCATTGCATCAACATTAAGGCCCCTGAAGTCCGTGAGTATGGCCGTCTTAGTATCTGAAAATTTTTCCTGAAGTTCTTTAACAACTTCTTCTTTTTGTTGGCGATTCAATAGTCTTTCACACCTCCTTTCCTTCTCGGACAGTATA
>DAOVGD010000138.1 GCA_030672555.1 Desulfobacterales bacterium | reverse complement strand
GTAACGAAAAAGAGTGAGAACGAGACAAAATTTTCGCAAATTTGAGGAGAATAGCAGGCCTATTTGACGAAAACTTGCGGGAATTTGGGCCGTTTCTCACGCTTTTGCAGTAGGATCAGAATTCTCGGACAGCCTCCTAGGCGGTATTGCTGATACTCAATATAGCTTCTGCTATTTTCAGATCTTCCGGTGTGGTAATTTTGATATTCAGAAGCTCCCCTTCTATCAGATAAACTTCACCCCCAAAACGTTCTACAAGCGCTGCGTCATCCGTTTCCTTAAATTGTTCTTTTCGGGCCGTCTCGTGTGCTCTAACGATAAGATCATATCGAAATGCCTGTGGTGTCTGGGCCAACCACACCTGATCCCGGGGTAAGGTTTTTTGAATAGCATTATTTCTTACAATCTTTAAAGTATCTTTTACAGGGACTGCAGCAATGCAGGCACCGTATTTCCGGGCACCCGTCACTGATTCTGAAATAAGACGATCGGACACAAAAGGCCGAACACCATCGTGGATCACCACAATATCGCAATCGTCTTCTACAGCTTTTAGCCCGTTATAGACAGATTCCTGGCGCGAAGCACCCCCTGCGACCAACTGAAGGTCCTTATTAAAGTGTAAAAGCGCTATAATCTTACCCTGGCAAAAGGAAAGGTCAGACTCCGGCAGTACCGAAACAATATGGTCAATTTCAGGATTTTTATCAAAAGCAAGAAGGGCATGGACAAAAACAGGGAGATTGCCTATGTTTAGGTATTGCTTACGGGGGCCATCACCCATTCGCACCCCTTCCCCTGCGGCTACAATGACAGCAACGACTTTTTTCATATGAAGTTATGTTGGGACGCAGATTTTCGCAGATATACGCAGATTTATTTTATAAAATTAAAATATATTTTATTAGGTTTCCTTTTTAACCCGCAACTCGCAACCCGTAACACGCAACTTTATATTTAAAATCTTGACAATCTGCGTTCATCCGTGTCCAAAATAGATATGATTTCTACAAGCTTATTGCCTCAAATACAACAGTTCTTTCGGGAGCGGAATACCTTTTCCCATAGTGTCCTCACCGTAATTCACGCCAGCCAATATTTTGATATCATTCAATGCCCTGACATCGCCTTCAAAAACAACCTCTTCGAATTCTTCCTTTGCTATCTTTCCGCCTGCCCACTGGATATCCAAAACGCTACCGGCATCAAACCGATCTTCCCCCACACACAATTCCACCTCCCCGCCATAGTGCTGGACAATCTTGGCCACTAATAGACTGGGGCGACTGTGAAATCCCATTTTTACCGGAATCCCCACTTTGATAGCAGATCTTTCTATGTTTTCGTTCAGGACCTCTCTGGCAAGGTCTTGTCCTGAGGTAAGAAACTTGCATATATAATAAAGTCCATAATTGACGATACTGTCTAGGATCTGATCTACTCCCACCATCCCCATCAAGCGCTCGCCGACTACTTGATAGACATTTTTGTACCCCATTTCATAAAGATGGCGTTCGTAATAGTGGAGCAGTCTTCCCGTTAGTTCCATTAGGTGAAGTACTATAGATATAAATCCCCTGAGGCGTTTGAGCTTAATATTCCTAAACCTGAGGGCGCTTCTATTTACATATGTGTCAAATGTGGATTGGAGATTGTGCACCACCATTTCGAATCGGCGCATCTCTTCTTCATTTATACTGGAAGGGACGATGGTCTTTATTTTTTCAACCGGATACGGCTCGTAAAACCCTAACAGCTCAAAGTCCTTCACCACATTTAAAAACTTCGTGGTAATCTTGACGATATTTTTCTTCTCTTCGACCGTATCCTGATCGTCAATGTTGAAATCAAATACCTGGCCTGTGGATATTCCCGGAAAATCTTCCCATGAAAAGTTATCCGGGGGGACATAAATGTTAAGTCGCTCGGCCTCCTCTAAAGATGCGGTGCTGATGTTACGCAAAGATCTTATTAGAAATTTATGGGTGTTAAATCCTTTTTCTTTAAAGTCCTTATGTCCATCCAATTCATAAGAAGGGACGCGGTTAAAGATATGTTTTTGGGAATAAGAAACCGCCGCAAGATTCCGCACAGAAGCAACTAATTCCCTGTAAAAATACCAATCACTACTATTCTTTGCCCCATGGAAATCTAAGAAATCCTCCAGCAACTTGGAGGATGCAACCATTTCTGCATAAAGTTTTTTCGTAAAGTTCTCCCTAACGGGCTCCACCTTACACAGGTACTTGCAACATTTAAGATAATCATTTGAAAATAGGTTGATTTTTTCTTTGAAAATAGAGGTGTCCATATTTATATCTGGAAGACAATGTGAGCTTAGCTCCATCAAAACATGTCCTTTTCGCTTTCTGCAATAGCTATGTCGAGCTCTTTTTTTAGAGAAGGCGGAAGGCCCTCAATATCGACATTTAAAAATCCTCGAACAATCGTTGAAATTGCCGCTTCTTCGTCGAGCCCGCGCGCCATCAGATATTCAATTTCTTCACGGGCGATCTTGCCGACAGCAGCCTCGTGGGACATTTCAACGCCGGCCACATGCCCCTCCAGCTCCGGAATGGCATGTATGAGGCCATCTGAGAGAATCAATCCCTTGCACTCCAGGTGCGCCTTTACGCCGGGATATTTCCCTGCCAAGCTTCCTCTGGCGATAATGACACCCCCTGTAGTAATAGCTCGTGAAATAATCTCAGCCCTAGTTTCCGGTGCGTTCAAAACAATGCGGGAACCTATATCTAAACGGCTCCCGGTTGGAGCTACCAATACGCTGTTGAACCGGGCAACCGCTCCCTTACCATTCAAGTAAGTCGTGGGGTACATCTGGAGTGTTCTCACATGTTTTAAACTAATATAGTTAGATACCAGCACTCCATCTTCTTCAACATATGCAACTGTTCGGGGGCGTACAGCCACCTCCTTCCCCCAATTGTGAATCATGGTGAAGGTCAATTTTGCCCCCCTTTTGATATAAAACTCTGAAACCCCCACATGGAGTCCCGACACTACATGAGGAGCTGTGGCACAGCCTGTAATAATGTGAAGTTCCGAACCTTCTTCAGCAATGACAATATTGTGGACGTTCTGGGCGGAATCTTCCTTGGCGATGTAAAGACATGATTGTATGGGATATGCTGTCTTAACACCTGGCAGCACCCTAATAAAATATCCTTCTGTCGGCTTAAGTTTTGCCTGGCGAGTGTATTTGTCAGTATCAGGATCGACTCCCTTCCAGAGGTAATTTTCCAGCCAATCATACTTTTTGATCGCATGCGTGATACCCATAACCTCAACGCCATCCTGTTTCGTCTTACAGTGCAAAACAGAGCTGTCTTTTTGTATGAAAGTGCCAATCCGATCTTTTTCCCTTGTATCTACACCCACTTTTAACATTTGCTCAGTGTCTGCGGCGTTTATCTCGGCAAGGTCATCAATATAAGAATGCTCTTCTAATCGATCTGAATACCGTTTCAAATCAACATCCTGATCAAAAGTCGATGCTTCTATTGGAACGTTTGCGGCCTTTTTATCTAATTTGTGCATTGTACACACTCCCTATAGCCGTATTCATGGATCCACTTGAGGATCTCCCGCGCATTCCTTCTGCAACAAATAACCCCATCATAAAGGACCTGCCCTTTATCAGCGGTAATGTAGTCAAGAATATACCCGGTGTGTGTTATTACTAAGGCTGACTTGGCCCTTTTCTCTATAAAGTTTCTATGGCATTCGCCTTTTGGGGGGTCAAGTTTTCTCCCCAGAAGCCGATTGATCGATTCGCCGACAAGGCTTATATTTACCAGATCAACACCTGATTCCGGTTCATCAAGCAAAACCAGGTCCGGCTCCTGCGCCATCAATTGAAGAAGCTCACACCGTTTGATCTCCCCACCTGAAAAATTTTCATTGACATCTCTGTCCAAAAATTCAGTCAGGTTTAATGACGCCGCAAGCTTATCCACATCGGTCTCGGGATTCTTACTACATAATTCCACCATGGAACGTGTCTTAAGGCCATGTATTGTCGGAGGCCTTTGAAAGGAGACACCAATGCCGAGCGTTGCGCGTTCATGGATCGGCATATGAGTAATATCCTGTCCCTTAAATATGATCTTGCCCCCTGTGACAATGTATCCGGAAAAACCCATTATAGTCATCATAAGGCTCGTCTTCCCTGAACCATTGGGTCCGAAGAGTACGTAAGTCTCGCCAGGAGGGATTTCCAGATTTACATCTTTGAGGATCTCTTTTCCTCCAACCTCAACTCTTAGATTTTCAATGCGAAGCATGATTTACCCCCATTTCCCTGAGGAATTATTCTTGTGATAGTTCACGCAAAGGCGCAAAGATCGCAAAGTTTTAAAGACCATTAACAATTCCCTTTATTCCATAGTTTTTTCTTTGCGTTCTTTGCGCCTTTGCGTGAAATTAACAGTCTTTATTTTAGGTTTTTTCGTATTTTTTATTTGAAAAATTGTCAGAGCAGACCATAAGCCGAGTTCTGTTTTCCGTATCGGTCACCCTTTACGGAACAATGATCATTCCTCTAAGGATGTCGATTGCTCGACACCTCCAGCAACCAACCCGAGAGCTTTGGGCGGGCCGCCCTCAAACGCTCTCCTATTTGGTCTTGCTCCGGGTGGGGTTTACCAAGCTTCCCCAGTCGCCTGGAGAACTGGTGCGCTCTTACCGCACCCTTTCACCCTTACCCTGTAAGTTAGACACACTAACTTACAGGGCGGTTTCCTTTCTGTGGCACTTTCCTTCACGTCACCACGACTCCGTGTTACGGAGCACCCTGCCCTGTGGAGCTCGGACTTTCCTCCAGCATTCTCTATCTCAAAAACGCCAGCGATCATTTGGGCTACTCTGACAACCCTTCTTCCTTTTTATAATACATTATACGATGACAGTGCGGACAAAGTCTTATGGAATCGAACTTTTGTAATTCATTATACATCTGCGCCGGTATATTCATATTGCAACCGAAGCAGACAGCATTTTTAACACGAGCAATTGCCAGCGTTCTGCCACGTTCTTGTATCTGATTGTATTGCTTAACAAGCTCTTGATCGATCCTCCCGATCAATTGGTTCCGACTCTCCGTCATCGAGGCTAATTTCTGCTCATCCTGATGGATCTCTTCTTCAATCTCTTTTCTTTGTATTTCTAAGTCATCTTTACGCCCGGCCATCTCTCTTTTCTTTTCAGCACGCACAGCATCGGCCTTTTCAATATCTTCCATGCACAACAATATCCTGTCTTCAATCTTTCTATTGGCCTTTTCGATAGCGGCTATCTCTTTTAAAGCAGCCTTATACTCTTTATTCGATTTGATATTCATCAGGTTTTCTTTACTTTTTACAATCCTCGACTCACTTTCTTTCAATTCGAGTTCACAACTACGTCTCTCTTTTTCAAGTTTATCCAACTTGGCCGCCTCATCTTTTACTTTTTCCTCAAATGCATTAAATTCAGCCTGCAATTTCTCGATCTTTAGCGGCATCTTGTTTATATTTTTTCGCAGTTGGTCTATTTTAATGTCAATATCCTGTAGTTCCACCAATAACTGAAGCTGCTTTTCCAAAAAAACCTCCGTTAACTAATAGTAAAAGGATCTCTTTCTTTAAGATAAGGTATCACTTTCAGGTCCCAACCCCTCTCTAAAGAAGTCTTCTCCAAAATTGTAGCAAGTTCGGCCACGATCAGATGCTCCGAATAAAAATGTCCAATGTCGACGAGCGTCTTGCCCGCTATTTCTGCTGTTCGACCGTCATGATAATGAAGATCTCCACTCACATAAGTATCTGCGCCGCAAGCCAAAAAATCTTCTAAAAGGCTCGAGCCACTCCCACAACAGATACACACACGCTCTATAATAGTATCCGGCTTCCCGGCAACCTTTATATTCTCTAATTGAAGTTCTTGTTTAACACTCTCAGTAAATTTTCTTAAGCTCAATGGCTCTTCAAGATCGCCTACACGTCCTAATCCCACATCAGCATTAGGGAAAGAGTCGGTCTGTACAGGCCTTAACACCTTGACATTGCGAAGCTTTAGCCTACTAGACATAATATCATTGATACCACCTATACAACTGTCCAGGTTGGTATGAGCAGCATAGATCGCCAACCCATTTTTGACCGCTTCCCCTATGATATTGCAGGGATATAGATCAAGATTCACACTTTTGACAGGATGAAAAATAAGTGGATGATGTGTAATCAGTAAATCAGCCCCTTGCGCACAGGCGGATGAAACTACGGTTGGTGTTGGGTCAAGAGCAATGATCACTTTATTTACTGGTTGGTTAAGACTCCCTACTTGAAGACCTACATTATCCCATGACTCGGCAAGAGAACTGGGGGCCAGTTCTTCCATAACATCGACCAAATCTGATACTGTAATACTCATCTTAAATGTAAAAAGGTGTGGCTAAGTAGGCCGCACCCTTTCCCCATTAAAAGGCCCGTCTTCCAAGATGGGCCACGCGCCTGTATGGTTTTTATTATCCGACCTCTCTCAACATCTGAAATACAAAGTTTCAAGGGATGGGCCCACCTGGGTTCGAACCAGGGACCTACCGGTTATGAGCCGGTGGCTCTTCCAACTGAGCTATGGGCCCAAAATCTAATTCTAACACCTGATACTTCTTAAAAAGTCATCAATTTTTAATCAGCAAAACATTTTTTGTCAAGGGAAATAGCCAAGTAGACTATTATGGTGATTCAACGAAGCTCTTTAATTTACCGCTTCTTGTAGGATGGCGCAACTTTCTCAGAGCCTTTGCCTCAATCTGGCGAATACGTTCTCTTGTAACCGCAAAATCTTTCCCTACTTCCTCCAAAGTATGGTCTGCCTTCTCACCGATCCCAAATCGCATTCGAAGGACCTTTTCTTCACGCGGGGTAAGCGTGGCAAGAACCTTACGTGTCTGATCCCCAAGACTCATGCCCACAGCAGCCTCAGACGGAGAAACAAACTTTTTGTCTTCTATAAAATCCCCAAGAGAGCTATCTTCTTCCTCTCCAATAGGTGTTTCCAAGGAAATCGGCTCCTTTGCGATTTTTAAAACTTTTCGAACCTTATCCAACGGAAATTCCATCTTCTCGGCAATCTCTTCAGGCATTGGCTCCCGTCCCAGCTCCTGAACCAAGTATCTTGACGTACGAATCAATTTGTTAATCGTCTCTATCATATGTACTGGTATCCTTATGGTTCTGGCCTGATCCGCAATAGCCCGAGTAATGGCCTGACGAATCCACCATGTCGCATAAGTACTGAACTTATAGCCCCGACGGTACTCAAATTTATCCACAGCTTTCATCAGGCCTATGTTCCCCTCCTGAATCAGGTCAAGGAATTGAAGCCCCCTGTTCGTATACTTCTTCGCTATACTTACCACCAATCTCAGGTTCGCTTTAATTAATTCGCCTTTTGCGACCTTCGACTTATGTTCGGCCCTGACAATCCGTGAAAGAAGTCGCTTGATGGACTGATTGGTCATTTTAAGTTCTGAATCTTTTCCACTGATTTTCTGTTCCGACGTAATCACCTGATCTACTAAACAATCAAGTTCTTTTTTACCCAGACCACTTCTTTCAAAAAGCCATTTTCTCAGTTTGGATCGGCTACTATTATGACTACGTATATCAGACAATGTTACATCAGCTTTTGCTGCAGCACGTGCGACCTCTTTCTCTAAACCATCATAAACCGCTATATGTTCTTCAAATTCTTTCACAATGCCATTGATAAAACTCCCGGCCAACCTCCAATCTTTAATAAGGCCAAAGATTTTTCTATTTCTACGGTTTACTTTTCGCCGTATTTTACGACGTTCTTCATTGTCCATAGAAGACGTAAACAAGATTTCGCGATAATTCTCATTGTCATCAGCTAGTTTTCTTATCTGATCAATTATCCCTATAATCTTCTCCGTATGCTCAGATTCTTCAATATAGACAGAATCCGTATCCTCAATATCTCGCAGCACATCTCTAAGGCGTACACTGCCGGCCCTAAGACCATCTCCCAGCCGAATAATGCTCCTAAGCCCTATGGTAGACTCCGTCAGAGCCTTTAATATATCCTGTTCGCCTGCCTCAATCCTTTTTGCGATCGCCACTTCACCTTCTCTACTCAGGAGAGAAACCAAACCCATCTCCTTAAAATACATCTTTACAGGATCTGTAACCTTGGTAGGTATCTCCGGACTCAGCCGTTTTACTACCTCTTTAACCTTTTTTTCCGATTCGAGCTGATCGTTGGTCGGTGGCTCCCTGGTGGCGTCTACGAGATCGATATCAAGCTCGTCAAACATCATAATCATTGCGTCAACTTGATCTGATGACACAACATCATCCGGCAAAGCTTCGTTGAGCTCTTCATAGGTTAGATACCCACGTTTTTTTCCAACAGAAATAAGTCTTTTTATCTCTTTGCTATCGGGACTTTTCATATTGAAAACATTCCTCCCAATCTCGTCTATTGGTGATTTTTTAAAAAGTCTTTTATAATTTTATGGGTTTCGAGAAAACCTAGACTTATAATTCTTTTCCTTTTCCAACAAAAGACTTATTAATAGCTTCTGATCATTGGCCTTTTGGGCTTCTTTGATCTTTTGTGACAACATCTGGCCCTTTCTTTTCTTCACACCATGCCTAAACTGCTCCATCCTTTTAAAGCATTTCTCTCGATCCCATGTCTGTTCATCCAAAAACAGCGAGGACATCAATGACTTATGCTCAGGATCATCAATGCGGGCAATAATATCTGAGATTATAACCCCTCCCCTATCCTGAAATATTTGAAGAATAAGCTGTCCTATCCTTTTAAGAGCGGAGATTTCAAAGTCCTCAACAATTTTTTCTTTTATTATATAAGGCAAAACAGGAGGGAACTGCGCCATCATCTGGAGCATTCCCTTTTCTATCTTGTGGTCCGCAAAAATTTCTGTTTTCTGCTCCTCTGCGCCTTTGTTTTTATAATCCCTACTTGTTGCCTTTCTAACCTGTTCCAAAACAACAGATTCTTCAATATTGAGCCGTTCTGCAAGTTCTCTGACATAAAGTGCTCGTTTTACCCCATCTGTCAGAGTAGCAATAGATATCTTCAAGTCGTTTACTATCCGTGCCTTCCCTTCTATAGAAAGACCATGCTTAGTAATAAAATATGACATCAAAAAAGGGATGGCCCCAAGAGATTTTTCGGTTAGTTTCAAAAACTCCTCTCGCCCGCGCTCAAAAACAAATGTATCAGGATCATGACCCTCCGGCAGAATCAGGATGCGCACGTCCCTTTTTTCTTCTGCAAATAGTGGGAGACTGCGTTGCGCGGCTTTCGTTCCTGCATCATCCGAATCAAAAACCAAAACTGCTGTACTGGCATAACCCTTTAAAATTCTAATATGTTCCCGGGTCAACGCAGTGCCGAGGGTCGCGACAACGTTATGAATACCATGACAATTGAGTGCAAGAAGGTCAAAATATCCCTCTACTACAAATACGGAATCAGTCGCTCGACAGAATGATTTAGCATGATGTATACCATAAAGTGATCTGCTTTTGTTATAAACCTGGGTATCGGGAGAATTCAGATACTTAGGAAGGCTCTTATCAAGGACGCGCCCCCCAAACCCTATGATATTTTGACGTACATCTAATATAGGGAATATAATACGTTCACGAAAACGGTCGTAATACCCCCCCTTCTTTTTGACAATTAACCCGGCTTTTTCAACAAGACTTAGATGGGTCCTTTTTGCGGAAAAAAATTGAACCAGGCTATTCCAACTCCCATCAGCATAGCCGACTATAAAACGGTCAATTATTTCGCGCGATATCTCCCTTTTCTTTAAGTATTCCCGTCCCTTTTGACCCTCTGGGGCATGCAGCAGAATCTTATGAAAATATTCGCAAGCCAACCGATTGATATTTAAAATATTCTCCCGCTCCTCGAATTTCCTCCTCTCCTCTGGAGACATCCGTTTTGTCGGAATAACGATACCGTACCTTTTAGCTAAATCCCGAACTGCCTCTGGAAAGCTTACGTTATGGTACCGCATCAAAAAGCTGAAGACATTACCCCCAAATCCGCATCCGAAACAATGGAAGATCTGTTTCTCTTCACTTACAGTAAATGAGGGGGTCTTTTCGGAATGAAACGGACATAATGCACTATAGTTTCTTCCAACCTTCTTAAGCGATACATACTCTGATATAACATCAACGATACTGGCAGCATGCAACACTTCAGCGATTGTGTCTTCTGGAATAAGCCCGTTCAAAAGCAAGACCTCGCTTACGTTGAGAGTTGTCGCTTGACTATGGCATTAACCAGGTTACCATCTGCCTTCCCGGCAAGCTGCGCCATAACCGTTTTCATGACCCGCCCCATATCTTTCATATTAACGGCCCCCAATTCTTTGATAACAGAAGCCACCTTTTCATCAATGGCGTCCTCGGAGAGCTGTTCCGGCATATAGGCCATCAACACGACAATCTCTGCTTCTTCCTTTTTGACTAAATCATCTCTTCCAGAAGTTGAAAATTGTTGGATGGAGTCTTTGCGTTGCTTGATCTGTTTATTAATCAGTTGAATCACATCAGAATCGCTCAGTGTTCCTCGAAGTTCAATTTCTTTGTTTTTGACCGCTGCAAGGACCATGCGAAGAGTGGACAATGTTGTGGTGTCTTTGGCTTTTAAAGCAGATTGCATCGCGCTCTGGATCCCTTCTTTTAATGACATATATGCTCCATGAAAGTAGTTTTTGCAAACTTTAAGTATAAAGTTTAATTCAAAATAAATCAAGCAAAAAAATATACCATTTTACACAGAGGAAGCGTGGGAAGACAGTTCAACTAATTTGAGTGATTCTTTCAGGTTAAGGGTCCCTGAATATAACGCCCGGCCAACTATAACCCCTATTACACCTGATGACTTTAAAGAAAGGAGTTGTTTGATATCATCAATATTCGAAACACCGCCTGAGGCGATAATCGGAATGGAGACAGATTCTGCGAGACGCTCTGTTTCCTTGATATTCGTCCCTGTCTGCATCCCATCACGGTGTATGTCTGTAAAAATAATCGCGGCAAGTCCGCATCCTTCAAAGCGTCGTGCGAGATCAACACTTCTTATTTTAGTGGTCTCAGTCCAGCCTTCTATAGCCACAAATCCGTCACGCGCATCAATTCCTACAATAATTTGTCCTGGAAACAGACGTAAAGCTTCGTATACCAAATCAGGGTTGCGTAGTGCCTCTGTCCCTAAAATAACACGGCTGATGCCCATATCAAGATACATCTTTATGGTATCAATGTCTCGAATACCACCCCCAAGTTGTACAGGCGCCTTCACCCGGTCAACAATCTTCTGAATCGCCTCAATATTCTGGGGTGTTTTTCGAAATGCCCCGTCTAAGTCTATTACGTGGAGCAATTCCGCCCCCTCTTCTTCCCACTTCAATGCCATACGCGACGGATCATTAGAAAATACGGTTTCGTCCTCTTCGCGCCCCTGCAGAAGCCGGACACATCGACCGCCTTTTATGTCAACCGCTGGTATTATTAGCATTTCCTATGTTTCCATTCCGATAAGAAAATTAGAGGACAGAAGACAGAGGTCAGAGAATAGAAAACAGAGGTCAGAAGTCAGAGATCAGAGGACAGAGGGAAAAAGTAAAAAGTTAGATAATGATAGGAACTAATTTAACCGATGTAAATCCGACCTCAAACTCCAGGGCAATGTTATAGTTCTGACTTCTGTTTTCTGTTTTCTGTTTTCTGTTCTCTGACTTCTGTCCCCTGACTTCTGTCCTCTGACTTCTGACTTCTGACTTCTGACTTCATTTTGTCGGAAACGTTTCCAATACTTCCGCCAGCCCTGCCCCTGCCAGTTCATCGGCTGTCAGCCATTTTCCCCTTCGTTTAATAAAGGAAAATATTTTGAGACAATCTTCGCTCAAAGAGGTTTGTGTTTCATCAAAGCGCCCGTGCCAGATAAAG
>DAOVGD010000008.1 GCA_030672555.1 Desulfobacterales bacterium | reverse complement strand
GATATCGATGTTTTCAATAGCCTCGTCCAGGGTACAGTCTTTCCTTGCGACCGTCTTTTCAAATTCATAGAGATTGACTAAAACCATATCGATCGGGAGGATATCATGCTCGGCCATCTGCTGGACATGCTCGGGAATGTCCCGTCGTCCAAGGATCCCTCCGTGAATCTTCGGGTGCAAGGTCTTCACTCTCCCGCCCAGCATCTCCGGGAAACCGGTGTAATCTGAAATTTCCCGTGCCGTGACGCCTCCTTCACGAAGCTTTTTTGCGGTACCGCCGGTAGAGAGAATTTCAACACCAAACCCCTGGAGTTCCTTTGCAAATTCTACAATGCCCGTCTTATCCGTTACACTGATTATTGCGCGTTCTATCTTTTTCATGGCCCAGCCCCTTTACAAAAGAGTTGACTGAAAATAGAATAACGATTATAAAACAATGTTCTTACCATAAAGTATTGATGTTTACAACCAACAACTGAGATCTGTGCCAAGCGTTCGATTTTGTTCAAGGTCTCCAACTTTTCTTTCGCCCCCGTAGCTCAGGGGATAGAGCAAAGGATTCCTAATCCTTGTGCCGCATGTTCGAATCATGCCGGGGGCACCACCGTTTTTGTAATATGAAAAGACTTCTTACCTTTCTGTTTACTGTTCTTATATTTCTCTGTTCTTACCCCTTTCCCGCAGACGCGGTTTTAAAGGTGATCATGGTCACTGACGCGGCCGGACTTGGGGACAAGGGGTTCAACGACCAGGCCTGGAGGGGAGCGCTTCGCGCGGGAGAAGTGTTCGGGGCGGAGGTTAAGTTCATACAATCACGTGAACAGGCCGACTATATACCAAATCTGACGCTGGCCGCCCAGGATGCCGACATTGTGATCTCGCTCGGGTTTTTATTCACAGACGCGGTCCAGGAAACCGCCCCGCGTTTTCCCCATAAAAAGTTTATTCACATTGAGGGTGATATTCATCTCCCAAATGTGATAAGTTATGATTTTAGATCAGAAGAGGCTGGATTTCTTGGAGGGGTAGTGGCTGCGCTCGGAAGCAGAAAAGGAGTAGTCGGCGTGGTCACGGGAATGGATATCCCCCCGGTCCAGGCTTATGTGGCAGGCTTTAAAGCTGGAATCCTGACTGTCAATAAAAATATGAACCGAAACGTACGCGATATTGTGGTCTCTGTCGGTTCTTTTAATGACCCTGTAAAAGGCAAGTCTCTTGCGGGACACCTGATCAACCTGGGTGCTGACGTCCTTTTTCGACTTTGCGGCAACAGCGGCATGGGGGTTTGGGAAGCCGTAAAGAAGAGGGAAGAGATCTATCTGATCAATGAAGACCTTGATATGGACGACCAACTTCCAGGAAAGATCCTTGCCAGCACATTAAAACGGTTTGATATCGCCGTATTTGAGGGTATAAGATCAATAGTACAGGGGGATTTCAAGGTAGGCCATTTCTGGATAGGGGCCGATATGGGGGGAGTGGGAATATCTGATATGAAATATTCGCAAGACCATTTTACAGAGGAGGAGAAGACCTTCATAACCAGGACGAAGAATCTTTTGCATACACAAATAACAGATATACCAACACACCCCGATCAGATTACTGCATTCAACATTCCGGAGCTTTAAATCTTAAATGACACAAGTTGCCGTAACAATGACCTCAATACATAAATCGTTTGGCAATGTGGTCGCAAACGATGGAGTCAGCCTCGAGATCAAAGAGGGTGAAGTATGCGCTATTGTAGGCGAAAACGGCGCCGGCAAGACCACGCTGATGAATATTCTTGCGGGTTTGCTTCAGCCGGATCGTGGTTCCATAGAGATTTATAAAGGACTTTGCAGGTTCAAAAGGAGCGCTGATGCCATACGGGCTGGCATTGGCATGGTTCACCAGCACTTCAAGCTCGTTTCTTCATTCACTGTCCTTGAGAATGTTATCCTCGGCCATGAACCAACAGAGAAGGGGTTTATCTCTTATAAGAAAGCAAGGGATAGAATACAAGAAATTGTGGAGAGATTCGCTTTTCAGCTTCTCGTAGACGAGCCGGTTGACTCGCTCAGCGCCAGCCAAAAACAACAAGTTGAAATCCTACGCTTAATTTACCATGAAGCCCAAATCCTTGTATTTGATGAACCCACCTCGATGCTTGCGCCTATTGAAAAAGAGCGTTTTTTTCGCGGCATAGCACTGTTTCGGAAACAGGGGAAAACAGTTGTCCTTATCTCTCACAAGATTTCAGATCTCATCGATATAGCAGATAAAATGTATGTAATGCGCAGGGGAAAAGTGGTTGCGACATATGAAAAGGCTGATTTTGATATTGAAAAAATCAGCAGTGCCATAGTCGGAGACGGAGAATTTGCTGTAACTAATATTTCAAAATCGATATCCGACAGGGATGGCACTCCATTATTAAAAGTTCATTTAAGCCTGCAAGGAGGACAAAGAGGACGGGGGCGGGTGGCGTTCAGTATTTTTCCTGGCGAAGTCTTTGGCATTACCGGTGTTGCCGGGAATGGCCAAAGAGAGTTGGTAGACGTACTTTTTGGTATAAATCATAACTATATTGGGAGGATTACCTGGAAAGGTACCGCTCTTAAGGGATCGACCACGGAACAGATTAGAAGACTGGGAATAGCCTATCTTCCCGAGGACCGTAAAAACAGGGGGAGTATTTCGCTATTTACCTTAGCAGAGAACAGGATATTGGGGTATCATAAGACAGAGCCATTTGTTAGGAAGAGGCGATTCGACTTTTCGAAGATATGCAAAGACACCCGGCAGCTTCTGGATAAATATCATATCGTGGCGCCGGATGAACTATCAAAAGCAGAGTACCTTTCCGGAGGAAATCTCCAAAAACTTTTGCTCGCAAGAGAGCTGGAAGGATTCCCCGAACTTATCATACTGGAACAGCCTACCCGGGGGCTTGATATTCGGGCGACAAGAGAATTTTATGAGGTCCTACAGCGTAGAAAGGAAAAGGGGATGGCTATCCTGTTGATCTCCTATGATCTGGATGAAGTCTTAGAGATAAGTGACAGGATAGGCGTGCTATATGATTATTCTATGGTTTATGAAGTCGAAAAAGAAAAGGCTACCCGAAGTTCTGTAGGCATACATATGACAAGGGGGGATTTTTGAGCTTTTTAAACCGTTGTATATCACCTCTCGGTTATTTCTTCCAGATCGTTATAATTGGTATCGCAGTAGCTTCGCTTACCTCTTTAGCTGTGGGCATTTCGCCGCTCAAGACCATGTCGGCATATTGGTCCGGCGCTTTTATGAATTTGAATAACCTTGCAATTACGTTGAATAAAAGCTCGCTCATCCTGTTTGCGGCCCTTGCGGCGGCAATTCCTCTGAGGGGTGGGCTATTTAATGTTGGCGGCGAGGGACAGATCTATCTTGGCGGACTAACCGCCGCACTTGTCGGGATCTATCTAAGGGGGTTGCCGGCGCCCCTGACACTTATTTTTGCTGGTGCTGCAGGAATTGCTGTGGGGGCGGTATGGGGATGGGTAGCAGGGATTATCAAGGTCAAACGTAAGGTGCATGAGGTGGTCACAACCATTATGTTGAACTATGTGGCCCTTTATCTTGTTGATTTTTTAGTCCGTGGACCGTTTTCTGCTGGATACGGGATGGCGAGAACGGCGAAGATTACAGAAAATGCCTGCCTTCCATCGCTGACAATTGCCGGAGGCACCACCATCCTTTCGCCCGGTATTTTCTTTGCTGTCGGCCTTTGTGTTTTATACGGATGGTACATGAAAAACAAACCTCAAGGATACGAGGTCCGTATTATCGGGGAAAGCCGGGATGCAGCGACATACGCCGGAATTGATTATAAATATTATTATGTGCGATTGATGGTCATTGGCGGAATGTTAGCCGGCCTGGGAGGCGCTGTTGACCTGACCGGAGTTCATAGAACCTTTTATGCGGGATCTTTTTCAGGATACGGTTACGACGGGCTGGCCGCAGCCTTTCTTTCTAAGTGTCATCCTGTGGGTCTTGTTGTTGCATCTGTATTCCTTGCCTCT
>DAOVGD010000135.1 GCA_030672555.1 Desulfobacterales bacterium | reverse complement strand
GAGCCCACGGTCAGTATCGATACAGACTGGTTTTACAGGATGCTTGGAAGAGGATCGCTATGGTTTTGCAATCGTCCGTTAAACATAATCAGATCCGCGGGGCAGGGCTTTCTTTCAAAAGAAGTCGTGTCTGTAGGGAAGATCAGTAAGAACCCGTATGTGCTCCTGGAACTCGTTTGGAATTGGGGAATAGGAAAAAACGTATCGTATCAAAAGCTCATTAATAGACCATATGATGAAAACACTTACAGGATTCCGATCGGTCTTGGCGCCTGTGCAGCGATTATATTTCTCTTTTTGTTCGGTTTGGTCTATAATATAATTGCCGGGTAAGCGCAAAGAGAAAGTAGAGTAGAAAGTAAAAAGCTATGAAATCTCAAGTGCTCAGCTACGAAGCGGAAATCAGTTGACAAAAAAGACGGTTCATTATATTGCCAACAATCGTATTATAATTTCAATTCCAAAGACCTACAGACCTACTTGAAAGAGAGAGTGAGTATGAAATCTGGTACTTTCCCCGGCGGTCTTAGTTTGCCTGTGTCGGATGCAGGCGCTTCCAAACCTTTTGAATCGGTTCCTTCCTCCCAGACAGTAATCATTCCATTGAAGCAACATGTTGGTGATCCGTGCGCCGCCGGCGTAAAAAAAGGCGCTGAGGTAAAAATGGGCGATCTGCTTGGCGAAAGCGAAAGCACTGCTGTCCATGCCACGGTATCCGGAAAGGTCACTGAGGTAATCAAGAAGTTTCCTGATATGAGCGGGGGGTCTGTCCCGGCCATTGGCATAGAATCAGACGGCAAAAATGAATCGGGAGGAGCTTTGGAAGGCTCGGATCCCATGAGCCTTATTCAAAAAGCAGGCGTTGTAGATTCTGATGTGGAGGCGATTTCGCTTCATGACAAGCTCACACTGGCAAAAGAAAAAACAGTCAAGACTTTGATCGTAAATGGTGTAGATGTAGAACCTCAGATGATTAGTAGAGCTTCAATCCTTGCCGAAAATGCGAAAGAGGTGGCATCAGGGATCGACATCATCAGAAAAATCTTAGGCGCTACAACAGCCTATATAGGTGTAAGTGAGAATGCTTCTAATGCTATATCTGCTATTGGTAGTGCGTGCGGTTCCGCTGAGGTCGTGGGCCTTGCGGTCAAGCACCCTCAAAGCCTAAAAGAGCTTTTGGTCAAGGCCATTCTTGACAAGGAAGTCCCCACGGGTGGTAGTCCGGAAGAGATCGGTGTTACCGTGATCAGCGCTGAGACCGCTTATTTTGTAGCGCAGGCGGTTAATGATAAAAAGCCGATGCTTGAAAGATTTATTACTGTGGCAGGGAGCGGAATCGGAAGTCCGAAAAACGTGTTAGTGAGAATCGGCACCCCAATCAAGGATGTGTTGGGGCATTGCGGCTTTGCACCAGGACATGGAGGAAAGGTGATCATTGGCGGTCCATTGATGGGGACTGCCATCCATAGTGCGGATATGCCTGTGACAAAAGAGACCACAGGGATCTATGTGCAGAAGGAAGGAGAGATCGCGGAATTTCCTTCTGGTGTCTGTATTAAGTGCGGACTGTGTGTGGAGGTCTGCCCGATGCGGTTGATGCCTTTTCTCATTTCCGGTTTTTCCGAATCGGGTAGCTATGCGATGGCGGAAGACAATGACATCCTTAGCTGCAATGAATGTGGCTGTTGCGCTTATGTGTGCCCGGTTCTTATACCGATGGTGCAATGGATAAAATTAGGTAAATCGGAGATTAGAGCTCGAAGGAGTAGTGAATGAAAGCACCGGAACTTGTAGTATCGGCCATACCCCATGTTCATGGCGGGAACTCCATCCAAAAGATAATGATGAATACCCTTATTGCTTTGATTCCTGCCGTGGTCATTGGGGTATATTTTTTTGGTATGGACACCATCAGGGTAATAGTCATTGCTATGGCTTCTGCAGCGGCATGGGAAGCGATTCTTCAAAAGATGATGGGACGACCCATTGCGGTTAGTAACTTGAGCGGGGCGGTCAGTGGTCTCATTCTTGCCATGCTGTTGCCTCCCACAGCGCCGTGGTGGATGATCTGTACTGGAACGTTTGTCATGATTCTGCTCGGCAAAGAGATCTACGGAGGTTTGGGCAACAACCCGTTTAACGGTGTCCTGATTGCGTGGGTTGTGTTGCAGATGTCGTATCCTGGTTATATGATTGACTGGTTGGCCCCTCCCGGGGACTTTATGACAGAGGCGACCCCTCTTGAGGTGCTCAAATACGAGGGGGTTGGGTCTATTGCCGAGCATTTTACTACTTCGGGTCTCTTGATCGGGAACACCACTGGTTTCATCGGAGAGGTTTCCGCGCTTATGCTCTTGATCGGCGGGGCATACCTCCTCATCCGAAAAGTGGTATCCTGGCGGATTCCGGTAAGCTTTCTGGCAGGGGTTTTCCTTTTTTCCGGTCTTTTCTGGCTAACTAATTCAGAAGAATACGCAAGTCCTTTGTTTCACCTGTTGGCGGGCGGGTCGATCATGGCCGCTTTTTTCCTGGCTACTGATATGCCTTCTTCCCCTGTTACGCCTGCGGGGATGTTGATCTATGGATTCCTCTGTGGAGTGCTGACCGTAGTGATTCGACTATGGGGAGCGTGGGATGACGGCGCCTACTACGCAGTCTTTATAATCAGTATCCTGACACCCTTATTGGATAAAATTAAATCAAAGATTTATGGGAGGTAACTGCCAGTGTCTTTTCGCGAGATATTAAAAATGATCGTGGTCCTTACGATTGTCTCTGGTGTGTGCGGAGGGGGCCTCGCTGTAGTCAAGATGGCGACGGCAGAAC
>DAOVGD010000022.1 GCA_030672555.1 Desulfobacterales bacterium | reverse complement strand
TCAGTAAAAAAATGGTAAGCCTGCCAGCCAAGGGCGGCAACAGTTGTTACAATCATGAAGAATGCGGGATAGACGGTGTACTTCGTGGGCTTTTTGATACCTACAAGATAGGCGGAAACAACGAAGAGGGCAAGGGCAGCCACGAGCTGATTAGTGGCCCCGAATATTGGCCAAATCTTTGTCCAGGAATTGGTAACTCCCAACCAACCTGCCGGCACTAAAACAAAGAGCAATGCACCATACTTATTAGAAAGAAATGCAACTTTTGCGCCCAGCGATTCCTGAATCATGAAGCGGGTAACCCTTGTAGCAGTATCAAGGGTGGTCAGTACAAAGGTGTTGAGTGTGATCATGGCAAAGAGCATGGCAAGGGGGAAACTGACAAAGGGGAGGAGCTGATGGACGAGATTACCAAATCCGCTGCCAAAGGTTACAATCCAACCGCCCTTTAGGGTTTCGTGGAACCCGAGTTGTGCCATGTCGACGGTTATGCCTTCAGGCTTTGACCAGTACAGCCCTGCCCCTACCAGTATCAAGGTCATCACTGCCAGGACCCCTTCCGTAAGCATTGCTCCGTAACCGATGAGTCTGCCGTCCTTTTCGGAGGCAAGCTGTTTGGAAGAAGTACCACCGGCAACAAGAGAATGAAATCCGGAAATGGCGCCACAGGCAACGAGTATAAACAACATTGGCCAGATCGGCCCGTGACTTGACTGTAAGCTGATAAAGGCCGGTGCATTCACCGGTGGATGTATGATAAGAATGGCTGATATCCCCAGAGCCATAGCCATGTACAATTTATAGGTGGCTATATAATCCCTGGGTTGTAAAAGTATATGGACCGGTAATACCGAGGCTATCCCTGCATAGATCAAAAGTAGTACAAACCAGAACATTAGAGATGAAAATCCAAGTAGCTCAGAGTTGATTACAATAGGATAACGATATCCTATGTAGATAAAGATAAGGTCAGCGCCCACTGCAAGAAGAGTCCCGAGCCACAGGGAAACAAGTTGACGGGATAGCGCATAACCAAACAAGATGGCAATCGGAATCAAAGCAAAGGCGGGGATCACCATTGCGGGTTTGGCCACAAGCGTTTTCGCTCCTACTATACCAAATACTGCCACAACCAAAACCAAAGCAGCCCATAAGAAAATGGAAAATATCGTCTTGGAGGTTTTTCCCATGGTCTTTTCCGCAACATCCGCGATGGAGGCGCCTCGGTTTCTTACCGAGACCATGAGAGAAAGATAATCGTGGACCGCCCCAAAGAATAGACTGCCCAGGACAATCCAGCCCAGTGTGGCCACCCAGCCGAAGCTCCCGATTGCGACAATCGGCCCGATAATAGGCCCTGCGCCGGCTATGGATGAAAAATGATGTCCGAACAGGACCGCTTTCCTGGCTGGTACAAAATCTACTCCATCTTTCATGGATACGGCAGGGGTCGGGTTATCAGGCCGTGGATCAACAAGCTCCCGTTCAATCAATCCACCATAAAACTTGTATCCTAACAGGAAAAAGATAATAACGCCCGCTATAATTAATATGGAACTCATATAATTATTCTCATGCTTGATGGTTTCGTAAAAAGTCCAAAAGCTCCCTCTCCCTCCTCTATCTCTCTGTCAAGAAAGGGAGACCTTTGAAAAACATCCCCTTTTGCCTCCCGCCATCGGCGGGACGTCTGGCTCATCCCGCTACAGCGGGACTCAAAATACTCAATGTATTCCTCCGGTTAATCCCGCCAAGGCGGGATCGCCATCCCCTCCGGGGCGTAGGCCCCACGGGCCGGAGGCTTGCCTGACGAAAAAATGTCGCATTTTTTAAAGGTCTCAAGGGGCGCACCAAACAAAATGCCCACTTCCGTTGACGGAAGTGGGCACTCATATCAAAATTTTCCTCTTTCCTCAGAGGGGCAGACTACACCACGGAGTCGGGATCGGGTAAGTTAGAGATTTCTGCGAACTGATCCGGTTAAATTTCCTTGACCGAATTTTGAGTTCCAAATGGATTCCAGGTCCTGCTCGGATTTTCAGGATCAGTCCACCAGTTTCCATCAACTACAAATTGATATTCATACTTTCCATGCGGAAGACCTATCTTCTTTCTCCATATACCGTCTTTCCCTTTATCCATTTTGCCCTTATCTACAAGCCACCCGTTAAAATCTCCGGCGAGAGAGACTGTGTGGGCATCAGGGGCCTTGAGCTTAAACTCTATCGGTGAGTAACCCTCTTTTTCTTTTTTCGGCGCTGCCATCTCCTTTTTCGGCATTACAGCCTCTTTTTTTGTAGCAGCCTTGGTTTCGGCGGATGTGCGGCTTTCAGCAAGGGTTGTACTTACTTTTGTAGATTTTTCTTCCTTGATTTTTTCAGGGGCCTTTGGTGCAGTAGTCGCCTTTGCCATTACCTTTTTCTCTGGTTTTTTCCTCGCTTTTGCCTTTGTGGTAGCTTTTGCCTTTGTGGTAGCCTTTGCAATTTTCTTGGTAGCCATTTTTATCCTCCCTCACAACAAATTAGAACTGTTTATTTGTTTTTAAGATTTTTGACGAACAGATTGCACAGGAGCCATAAGATAAGAACAAGAGATTCAACGGAAAGAATCTCGTGCCCCGGGCGGTTTGTGAAACCCATGTCCGTTTAACTTATTCAACTTTCTATAGAAAATAGGTCATATAAAAAACAGGAAAGAATACTTATCCTTGATTAGAACACTTGCAGTACGAACCTTAAAACAGAACAGAAGGAAGTGTTTAAAATACATTATACAAGCTCTTTTCTACGTTGTCAAAAAAAATTTCAACAGAAAAATTTCAACAGAATCAAAGGTGCGAGACATCCTCAAAAAGGTCGAAGCGAATCCTAAACGCGCGATGAATCCTATGGCCGGAGGCCATCATCATTAAAGGTTGAGTGCGAAGAGCTGAATACTATTGGCTGATAGGAATAAACTCCAATCTCTCAGTTCTTCGCTCTATCCCCTCTTCCATTTGCGCTATGCCCTTAGTTTCTTTCCCCCCTTTTTAAACTTGACTTGAGCCTGTCGTAGATTATATATTTTTTTTTGGAACCACCTCCTTTTAGAATAATATAAGTTGATGAGTTCGTAAAAAGTCCATTTTGTTCGCTTCATGAGCATTTTGGGCGCACTTAAGATGTTCACAAAAGACTTTTTACGAAGTCATCAGAAGTTGGTAATTTCTTAAACGTGACGCCACAATTCTCCTACATATCGTTGCTATTCATTCTGGCAAAATTGCAATCATAGTTTTCCAGGAAGTGTTGCAAAATAAAGGGTTCTGGGGGCCAAGCAAACTACCTCTGTTGTCAAGCAAACATAATGAAAGCCATATTAGCATTAGAAGACGGGACCATTTTTGAGGGGCGGACTTTTGCCGGAGAAGGTGAGGTCACCGGTGAAGTGGTCTTTAATACCAGCATGACCGGCTACCAGGAGATACTGACCGATCCTTCTTATAAAGGTCAGATTGTTACCCTGACATATCCCTTGATCGGAAACTACGGGGTTACGGATGAGGATGCCGAGTCTGGTGCGATACAGGCCGAGGCCCTCATCGTACGGGAATACCAGCGCATACCGAGCAACTGGAGGTCCCAGAAGACGTTGGCCGACTACTTGAACGCGGCCGGTATTGTGGGGGTTGAAGGGATCGATACCAGGGCGTTGACACGGCGTATCCGCATACACGGAGCGATGAAAGGAATTGTCTCGACTGTGGATCAGGACGTAGAATCGTTGGTACAGCGGGCAAAGGAATCTCCCGGTCTGATCGGCCGAGATCTGGTGAAGGATGTCACGTGCGATAGGGCCTATAAATGGGAGGGGGAACAGGAGAGACGATTCCATGTGGTGGCCTTTGATTGCGGGGCAAAACATAATATCTTGAGAAGCCTGGCCGGCAGGGGATGCTACCTGACAGTTGTACCTGCCCATACAAGTGCAGACGAGGTCAAGAGCCTTAACCCTGACGGTCTCTTTCTTTCAAATGGTCCTGGAGATCCTGCGGCGGTCCCCTATGTGGTGGATACAGTAAAGAGGTTGCTTGACTACCTGCCCATCTTTGGGATCTGCTTGGGGCATCAGCTCTTGGGACAGGCATTTGGAGGTAAGACCTTTAAGCTGAAGTTTGGCCACCGTGGGGGGAACCAGCCAGTCAAAAATCTTTTGACCGGCAGGATAGAGATTACCAGTCAGAACCACGGGTTTTGTGTGGACATCGACTCGATCAACGATCCCGAGGTGGAGATCACCCATATCAATCTGAATGACCAGACCCTTGAAGGGATGCGACACAAGCGCCTACCTGTCTTTTCTGTCCAATACCATCCCGAAGCAGCACCCGGACCGCACGATGCCTCTTATCTTTTTGATAGTTTCACTCAATTGATGACTGAATATGCCAAAGCGTAATGACATAAAAAAGATACTTATCATAGGCTCGGGACCGATCATTATCGGGCAGGCCTGCGAGTTCGACTATTCCGGGACCCAGGCATGCAAGGCCCTGAAGGAAGAGGGATACGAGGTGGTTTTGATCAACAGCAATCCCGCCACCATTATGACCGACCCGGAGACAGCCGACCGCACATACATAGAACCGATCACGCCGGAGATGGTCTCTATGGTGGTCGAAAGGGAACGGCCTGATGCTCTCTTGCCAACCCTGGGCGGACAGACGGGTCTTAATACCGCCATCAAGGTGGCCGAAATGGGGACCTTGGACAAATGCGGTGTAGAGATGATAGGGGCATCTGTAGATGTAATTAAAAAAGCCGAGGATCGGAACCTCTTCCGCAAAGCAATGCAAAATATCGGGCTACGCATACCCAAAAGCGATATTGCCCGTGGCATGGAGGAGGCGCGTGAGTTAGCCGGCCAGGTCGGTTATCCGGTTATCGTGCGTCCCAGTTTTACCCTGGGTGGAACCGGAGGTGGCGTAGCTTATAACCGCGAAGACCTGGAAAAGTGGGTTGCGTGGGGACTTGACGCCAGCCTGATAGGTGAGGTCATGCTCGAAGAGTCTATCATTGGCTGGAAGGAGTTTGAGCTGGAGGTGATGCGGGATAAAAATGACAACGTTGTCGTCATCTGCTCCATAGAAAATCTTGACGCCATGGGAGTCCATACCGGAGACAGCATCACTGTTGCCCCGGCCCAGACGCTGAGCGACAGAGAATATCAAAAAATGCGGGACGCCTCCATAGCCATCATGCGGGAGATCGGCGTGGAAACAGGCGGATCAAACGTCCAATTCGCTGTTAATCCTAAAAACGGCGAGTTGGTGGTTATTGAAATGAATCCTCGAGTTTCACGAAGTTCTGCACTGGCTTCAAAGGCGACCGGATTCCCCATTGCAAAGATTGCGGCTAAGCTGGCAGTGGGATATACCTTAGACGAAATTCCGAACGACATTACCAGGGAGACCTTTGCCTCCTTTGAGCCTACCCTGGATTATTGTGTGGTAAAAATCCCCCGCTGGACCTTTGAAAAGTTTCCGGAGACTGAAGACTATCTTACAACTGCCATGAAATCAGTGGGTGAGACCATGGCCATAGGCCGAACCTTTAAGGAGGCGCTGCAAAAGGGATTGCGTTCGCTTGAGATTGGACGTTTCGGTCTGGGAGGAGACGGGAAAGGGAGGTCGGAACGAGAGGGAATTGACCCTCCATTAGATGAAATAATACAGAAAATATCCACCCCCAATTCCGAACGGATATTTTATCTTCGCCATGCCTTGAAGGAAGAGATAGAGATCAATACAATATATGAACTTACGGGCATCGATCCCTGGTTTCTGCATCAGCTCAAAGAAATTACAGAGATGGAAGCAGAAATTGCAGGGGCTCACTTCCCACTCGACCGCGGTCTTCTGCAGAGGAGCAAGGAATTAGGTTTTTCAGATGTACAGTTGGCCCATCTTCTTAAACGTAAGGACGACAACATTCGTCAGCTTCGGGAACAACAGGGACTAAAATGCGTTTACAAGCTTGTTGATACCTGTGCTGCCGAGTTTGAGGCATATACCCCGTATTATTACTCTACATACGAAAAAGAGAATGAGGCTCGGGTTACGAAGAGAAAAAAGGTGATGATCTTAGGTGGGGGACCGAACCGGATCGGACAGGGGATCGAGTTTGACTACTGTTGTGTTCATGCCTCGTTTGCGTTAAGGGAAGAGGGATATGAAAGTATTATGGTCAACAGTAACCCGGAGACGGTCAGCACAGACTATGATACTTCGGACAAGCTCTACTTCGAGCCCCTTACAAAAGAGGATGTATTGAATATTATTGAGCAGGAAAAGCCCGAGGGCGTCATTGTACAGTTCGGGGGCCAGACACCATTAAACCTTGCCAACCCTCTTTCCGAGGCAGGAGTCCGTATCCTCGGGACTTCACCTGACAGCATCGACCTGGCCGAAGATCGAGAACGTTTCAAGGCGATCCTTGACAAACTCGGGTTGGTTCAGCCGGATAACGGAACAGCCATGAGCGTGGAAGAGGCATTGAAGGTGGCCGAAGTTGTCGGATATCCGGTGGTGGTTCGACCGTCTTATGTACTTGGCGGGAGGGCAATGAAGATTGTTTATGACCAAAAGACGCTCGAAGGTTTTGCAAAGGAGGCGATCCTTGCTTCCCCGGGCCACCCGGTGTTGATAGACAAGTTCCTCGAGGATGCGATCGAGATGGATGTGGATGCGATCTCGGACGGGAGAGAGACGATCATTTGCGGGGTCATGGAGCACATCGAAGAGGCTGGGATTCATTCAGGTGACAGCGCCTGCGTACTCCCTCCTCACACCCTTGACAAGGATGTCTTGAGACAGATCAAGGATAGCACTCGGGCCCTGGCAAAGGCGCTGAATGTTGTCGGCTTGATGAATATTCAATACGCCGTGAAAGATAGGGAGGTCTTTGTATTAGAGGTGAACCCCCGGGCGTCACGGACAATACCTTTTGTGAGCAAGGCCACTGGGGTCCCTTTTGCTAAGATGGCCACCAAGGTCATGCTGGGACGGACACTGAAAGAACTTGGATTGACACAAGAGATAGTCCCTCATCATATATCGGTGAAGGAATCTGTGTTCCCGTTTGACCGTTTCCCCGGGGTAGATACATTGTTAGGACCGGAGATGAAATCGACCGGTGAGGTAATGGGTATTGATACCTCTTTTGGCGCGGCCTTTGCCAAGTCCCAATTGGCGGCAGGACAGAATCTGCCGGTTCAGGGAACGGTGTTTCTCAGCGTAAGGGATCGGGACAAAGAGCATGTTTGCCCCGTAGCAGAACAGTTTATCAAGATGGGTTTTAATATAGTAGCTACGGCAGGGACATCCCGATTTTTGCAGGAAAGGAATATTTCGAACCAGCCTGTAAAAAAGGTGTCTGAAGGGCGCCCCCATATAGTGGACCATATAAAAAACGGAGAGATTCAATTGGTAATCAATACTGCCCTTGGAGGCGGACCGGCGCGGGACGGCTATAATATCCGACGTGCTGTGCTGGAATATCATGTCCCGTATGTCACTACCGTGGCAGGGGCCTGGGCTATGGCCTCGGGTGTGGGGGCAATGCTTGGGGAAAAACTTTCTATCAAGTCGATTCAGGAGTATCACGGAGGACAAGGTGATTAAGCGGATGGCAATTACACCGGATCGTCCCAGAGAGGCGTGCGGCATATTTGGGATTTATGGAAACCGGGAAGCGGTCAGAATGACCTATTTTGGTCTGTACGCCTTACAACACAGGGGACAGGAGAGCGCGGGGATAGCCGTGGCTGCCGAAGACGGAATCCGGGTCCACAAGGGGATGGGGCTGGTGTCCGAGGTCTTTGACAAAGGCGGTCTTAAAAAATTGCAAGGAAATGCAGCCATAGGACACGTGCGATATTCTACCACAGGGGATTCCACCCTTACCAATGCTCAGCCTTTTGTTATAAACCATCGTGGAAGATCGTATGCTGTAGCACATAACGGGAATCTTGTTAACGCCTATGAGCTTCGCAACGAGCTGGAGAAAAAAGGGGCGATATTTCAGTCCACTATGGACAGCGAAATCTTGTTGCATCTTTTGGTGCGAAACCTCGATGACGGGCTGGAAGAAGGGATCAGGAAGTCTGTTGCAAAGCTGAGGGGTGCCTTCTCAATTGCCATTCTAACGGAAGACTCGATTATCGGAATAAAAGATCCCAATGGTTTCAGACCATTATGCATAGGAAGGTTGAACGACAGTTATGTATTGGCTTCAGAGAGCTGCGCGCTTGATCTGGTGGAGGCCGAGTATGTCCGGGCAGTGGATCCCGGTGAGATCGTTATTATTAACAAAGACGGATTAAAGAGTATCAAAAACCCGAACAAGGTAAGGCCCTCATTTTGTATATTTGAATTTATATATTTCGCACGGCCTGACAGCAACATATATGGCTTGAACGTCTATGAGATGCGCAAAGAACAAGGGAAATGCCTGGCTGACGAGTCTGCTGTGGAAGCCGATTTAGTTATGCCGTTCCCTGATTCGGGGAACTACTCAGCCATAGGATTTGCCGAGCGGTCCGGTATCCCTTTTGAGATGGGGATGATCAGAAACCACTATATAGGGAGGACCTTTATCCAGCCGACGCAGACCATGCGGGAATTCGGGGTTCGCGTAAAACTGAATCCTGTAAAAAGTCTTCTCAAAGGAAAGCGCATTATTATTATTGAAGATTCGATCATTCGTGGAACCACAGCAAGAACCAGGGTGCGCGCGCTCCGGGAACTTGGCATAAAAGAGGTCCACATGCGCGTAAGCTGTCCACCGCACCGATTCCCATGTCATTACGGGATAGATTTCTCTTCAAGGGGAGAGTTGATCGCCGCCAGCAAGTCAGTGGAGGAGATTAGAGAATTCCTATGCCTGGATACCCTTCATTACCTCAGCCTGGACGGTCTTTTAAAGGCAACAGGGATTGAAAACCCGGAAGAACATTTTTGCAAGGCCTGCTTTGACGGAAAATATCCGGTCGCGTTTGATGAAAGTGTGTGCAGAAAGACATGCTTCGAGAGGAGCTAATGAATGGGGGATGCCCGTTAGTTGTTGTCAGTCGTTTGTCGGTTTCTTCCCAAATGTAGGTTAATAATTTCGAAATCCGAAGCACGAAATTCGAAGCAATTTCAAATGACCAAAACTCAAAATCCGAAACGATATGATTTGGAAGGTTGAACTCTTGATTCGCAAAGAATACAGTACTGCGTAAGATTGAATAACGTTTTGAGAATTTGATATTTGGATTTCGGATTTGTTTCGAATTTCGATATTCGGATTTCGAATTTTCTTAAACGTGCCATATCCAAAAACCAAAATCTTTTTCTGAAAGTCACGGAAAACTGACAACAATCAACTGACTTTTTTATCTTGAAGTTATTTCACATACCATCTTATCTTCTGACCCGAAATGGTGACAGAGGGTCTTGAAGATTTCATTTCCATGTTCAATAAAATAACAGCTATTGAAGATCCTTGGATCGACTGTTCCTTCTGATGCCAGATGGTTCAGCCAGTCTTTGAGAGGACTGTAAAAGTCTCCTACAAAGATTTGAGGCTTGTAATAGCCGATACCAAGCTTCTTTTTTACAAAAGTAATAGCGTTTTCCAAATTGGTCCCCACCCCGCCTCTGAAATAGATGTCCGCCTCGGTTGTATCGGAAAGTATCTCCTGTCTTTCCAAAAGGTCGTTTCTACCCAGATAAGCGGCAAAATCGACATGGGGATAAAAATCGACTCCCGGGATCTTCCAATAGACTGCGCCGGTGAGCATACCGAGCGACTGGGTAGTTTCAGATACAAAGGACATGATGCTCCCCGCACTCCCTCCTGTCAGAATTCCGCATATACCGCCGTGAAACTCCTTAAAAGACTTGACGCTGTCTACGATCTCTTTTTCTGTTTCACTGTCAACGTCTCCTGCTGTCCCGTAAATTGCTGCAAACTTTCTCGAGTTAAAGGCTTCATTGAATGAGGGAATAACCGAGGAGCGCATAAAAAACTTGTTGTGGAGCACAAGATCCCCCTGGATATTGTTTTTCCAGTAAATCTTGACTCCCATGTCCTGGAGTTTGTCCATAAAGGCGAGATCGTAAGAACTGAAAAAATAATCCTCCTCAGGCGCCTTTTTGAAGGTCAAATTGCCTATCAGGCCGAGATCTGCTGCAACAATCAGGTAGGACGCAAGGAGTCGGTTCGGAAAGTTTTTCAATATTAAGGAGGAATTCGGCTTAAGCGACTTTAACAGGCAATCGAATTTTTTCCCATGGAGATTGATTATTCTTTCTCTCTTGCCATTGTTGTCTACCGCAATATTGTCCTCATTGAGGAGATCTTTCTTGTATAGTCTGTCGAGGGCAGGGGAGTGCAGGTCAATATAGAACTCCCTTTTGGCCGTATTCTGCAAGGGCGCCGGCTTGAAGACCTCTATATGAATTTCCTCTTTAACAACATCTTTTTTGCCGCCCATGAATTCAAGGTAGATAATTCCATTGGTATGTTTGCTCCCCACACGCGCGTCAGTGTGTTCGGCGTCAAGGATATATATCTCATTGCTTTGCGTAAAGAGGGTTGTGTGCGAGATTACCCCGCTTCCTTCGGGGATAACAACCCGGTCCACCTTGTGCTCAGGCTGGGCGAAATAGAGGTCCTCGCGGGGAATCACCTTCATTACCGCGGCCTTAAGATAGTCGGCAGTGAGGACCTTAGGATTTGGTAAATGGACAAAGGGCATCACCGGTACCGAGAGTATCCCTTCTTCCAATACCTTTGTCCCTTTGGGCACGATAATTGTCCGGTTACAAATCAGATTGATCAATTCCGAGGCGGTATATCTTAGTTTTGGGTTTTTTAAATAGATTTTCCCGGCCTTGAGGCCCGGGGTCATCAATTGATCTATGCTAAGTCCCGAAGAGTATTCCGGGATATAGAACCAGAACCTTGCCGTGTACGATATCTTATTCCCTTCAAATACAAAATCACCAAGTTTTTCCTGGTTGATCCCCAGCCGTGCCTTTGTGCTGTGCAAATCTGTGGTCAGGTATTCTATATTTCGATTGAAATAATCCAACTGCTCATCTGAAAGATGTGCGGATACGATTGCAGTTACTTCTTCTGTGTTCGTCTCAACGATTTCTTCTATTTCGCAGTCAGGACTTTCATTTAAAGATACAGTCTGATTTATTGAGTTCATACGCACCCTAGATTTAAAACTGAAAAGCCACGTCCTCTGGGCGTGGTCAGAGTCTATTGGTTCAGCCTTGAGTAGTTATCAGGAGTAATGGAGTATTGGAGTACTGGAGTGGTGATCTATATCTTAGAGAGAATATATTGAAATCCCGAGAGCTTTCTGCATTCATTGCCGGCAGAAGACATCGGCTTTCCGGCCTTCCAGTACTCCACCACTCCATTACTCCAATACCCCCTGGACACCAGGGCCTCAAGTGCGTCCAAAATGCTCATGAAATGAACAAAATGGACTTCTTACGAAACCATTATAAGTGGTAGGCTAAAAATATAGATGTGTCAAGAGTGGATGAAAGGTCTCGAGAGAAAGAGTGGCGGAGAGAGAGGGATTCGAACCCTCGGTAGAAGTTTCCCCCTACACTCGCTTAGCAGGCGAGCGCCTTCAGCCAGCTCGGCCATCTCTCCGCGATTTTATTATTTTTTCTGGCGGAGGGAGTAGGATTCGAACCCACGGAGCTTTCGCTCAACGGTTTTCAAGACCGCCGCCTTCAACCACTCGGCCATCCCTCCACGATCCCGCTAAAGCGGGATACAATTAACCTATAACGTGTAACAATTGATACATGTTCTGAAAGAGCATTGTTATATACAAAACTTTTTGATTTATAACATTTCATAAACCCATCGTCAACGCTTTAGTGGAACAGCTATAAGATGCCTTTTGAAAAAAGAATTTTCTTGATTTGTTTGTTCTTGACGGAACCTTCTTGACAATTGTATATTACTTTTTTTCGGAAAATTGATATCGCCACGCACCAAAGGTCTCTCTACGATCATGAAAAAAAAGACTTATTACAGTACGCTTATTTGCGTAGGGCTTGCCTGGCTCCTTTTGGCGCATATTGGCTATTCTCTGGCCGGCACACCTTCAAAGGTTGTTATTTTGCCTTTCAAGATAAACGCTGCTGAGGACTTGACCTATTTGAGGGAAGGCCTTAGCGATATGCTTACCTCCCGATTGGCTTGGGAAGGAAAGGTGATCATTGTCGATAAGTACAGAACACAAGAGGCGTTAAAGGGGATATCAGGTGAGATCGATGAAAAAAGCGCTCGTTCCATCGGAGAAAAATTAGGAGCACATTACGTACTGTTTGGTAGCTTGACCGTCATTGGGGAGAATATCAGTATAGACGCAAGGTTGGTTGATATCCAAAACCAGGCCCCTCCCGTGACTATTTATAATCAAAGCAAGGGGATGGATACGGTAATGCCGACAATAAATGAGTTTGTCACGGAGATTAATCAAAAGATTTTTGGGCGTGGGGTAGATACTACCAAGGAATTACCCCCCTTGAAAACTCCGAGTAGTTCTGATATATATACCCACCCTGAGCGTCTCCTGGAAGATGGTTCATGATTTAATTCAAGATTATGGCGATGTAGCTCAGTCGGTTAGAGCATACGGCTCATATCCGTAGTGTCCGGGGTTCAAATCCCTGCATCGCCACCAAGATAATCAGCCGGTTAGCTTTCTGCTATCCGGCTTTTTACATTTATACACCACCTATCTTTTTTGATACCTCGTGACCGCCCTGTTATGTTCTTTTATGGTCCGGGAAAAGTAGTGGGTGCCGTTATTTTTGGAGACAAAGTAGAGATATTGTTTATCTTTTGGGTTGAGGATTGATTTTAATGAGTCTAACCCTGGATTGGAAATAGGTCCAGGGGGTAAGCCTTTGATTCTGTATGTATTGTAAGGTGTATATGTTACGAGGTCTTTACGGGTTAGATTTCCGTTAAAATCCTCTATACCGTAGATAACCGTAGGGTCGCTCTCAAGACGCATGCCCCGCTTCAGACGATTCAAAAAAACTGCCGCAATAAGTGGTCTTTCTGAAGGGTCGCCTGTCTCTTTTTCTACAATTGAGGCAAGAGTAACCACCTCATGGAGTGAGAATCGTATCGAACCAGCTCTTTTTTCCCATTCCGGAATAAACACTTCACGGAACCGGTTTGTCATGGCCTTTAGCACTGTATCAGCATCTATAACTTTGGGGAATCGATAGGTATCAGGGAAAAGATATCCTTCAAACGAGTTCCCCTCAATACCTGCTTTTCGGGCTCGTGCGGAAGACAGAGCTGCTGCAACAAACACTTCACTATCCAGAACCTCTTTATTTTCCAACAGGTTCCCGATCTGGTACACGTTATATCCCTCAGGTATTGTAACGCTATAAAGAATTGTTTTTCCTGTGCTTAAGTTGTTCAGAAGCTCATTTGGAGTTATACGGGAGGAGATGTTATACTCCCCTGCCTGTATTTTGGTGTCCAACCTTCTAATCCGGGCAAGGAGCCTGAACTTTTTGGAATTATGTAATAATCCCGAGTCCGTGAGTTGTTTTACAGTATCCCGGAAACTTTGACCGGAACGGATTTGGATAATTACATCCCTTTTTAGGTCGGAAATAGGGGTATTGCCGTATTGATTCAAGATTACATATGAACCAACCGTGAGCCCTCCTACCACAAGGAGAATTACAATTATAAGACCAGTCGCTTTTTTTAACATAATAAACAAGTTAAAAAGAATAGGTTTTTTATTACGTCGCCTACTTTTTATCTACTATACTTGTTAATAATCGGCAAGTACTCCCTCCTTTGTTAGACAGGATAAAAAAATAAAAAAACTCTCGATAGAGCGGGCGGAAAAATTTGAGATTTTGCAATAGCATAAGACCTACCTGTAATGACATGCATGAGGCGGTCTGTGAATGGTCTCCGGCCTACTTTTCACTCGTTAAGAGAATTTTCTTCCCAAAATAGGAAAAACTCCGGTATGAAAACAGGAAATGCCTTATTGACAAACTCAAACCGCATAATCTATTGTATTATAAATAAATCTTTTCACACGTAAGTTCCCATTCTTGATGATAAAACAGCGAAAAACAAATGCTGCTAACTTAGCAAAATCCTATTGCTTTCTGCATAGAATTACAAGACTTGACTTTTTATTCCTCTCGTAACCCTATTTTCAACAGTCTGCTAATGAAGCCGTTTTTTCCCATTCTTTTAACCCCGATTGAAGGAGGATGTCGATGAGCTCAATGAGCGCATCTCAAACTCCGCATAGTTCTACACACGGCTTGGTTCGGCTCTTCCGAACTTTACTTAATACCCTCACCCATGGACCCCTTTACAGCATAGCGCAGTATAGAATGAGCTCAGAGGTTCCTCTTGACCCTGTTGAAAATTGGACGTTTTGGACTCAACCCAAGAATCCGATGATAGAGTTTGTGGCAAGGAATTATCCGCCTGATTTTGTAAGAAGGCGTATTTTGGGAGCCATGCTAGCCCAAGACCATTCCGTTGGTATTGAATCGCATTACGATATCTCAAACGCTTTCTACAAGTTGTTTCTTGATAAGGACATGCTTTACAGCTGTGCCCACTTTCTTTCAGAGACGGAGACGCTGGAGGATGCCCAAAGAAACAAGGCCCAGCTTATCTTGGCCCTGTTAAACCCCAAGGCCGGGGAGAAGACCCTTGACTTAGGGTGCGGATGGGGTTCAATGCTTAAGTGCATATATAAGGTAACCGGAGACAAAAATAATTTGTTCGGCTACACACTCTCCAGACAACAATTGGCTTACATCAAGTCAGAGCTTGGGTTTAACGTCTCCCTTACGAATTTTATCACCGTGTCATACCAAGAGGCATCGTATGACAAAATCTTTTCGATCGGCGCAATGGAGCACGTAAGACCGAATGAAATACTTGGCTTCTTGCAGAAATTATACAGTGCCTTGAAACCCGGCGGAAAACTCGTGCAGCAGTTTTTTTCCCTCGAGAAGGAAGAACGTCCTGTCTCAATGGTCCTTGGTCAACTCATTTTCCCCGGTTCATCACTCGCGACTCATTCATTTCACCTGCATGCAGCGGAGCAAGCAGGGTTTAAAATTACCCACGATTCAGTTGATGACTACAAACCGACTTTGATGGCATGGTATGAAAATCTCGTCAACAACAAGGAGAAGGCGATAGATCTGGTCGGAGTAGCCACCTATAACAAGTACTTAAATTTTTTCCCTAT
>DAOVGD010000021.1 GCA_030672555.1 Desulfobacterales bacterium | reverse complement strand
ATATGTCTCCCGGCTGTAGTTTTCGGCAATTTGTCGGCAAGCTGTATAATGCTTACTGCAAAATCAACAAGTCTCTCCTGAATATCATCGCCTTTAGCCATAGTTAATAATCAATAATCAATTGTTAATAGTGAATAGTTTGATGCCTTTCTGTTTAACTCAGCGCTTATGGTGTTTACTCCCTATTAACCCATCTTAATATCATCAAGCCTTTCCATAAATTGCTCCAAATCGAATCGATACTCCTGTGTGCCGTGACACGCTACCGCGTAGGAAGCGCATAGGCTTCCCATCAGGGCGCTCTGAACAATATTTTTGCCCAAAGTCAGCCCCTTGATAAGCCCGCCTCTATAGGCGTCACCTGCGCCGGTAGGGTCCGACACCTTTTCAGGCTCTATGGCAGGGATTACTGCCTCTCCTTCGCTGGAAAAAACCACTGATCCGTGCTCTGCTTTAGTGGTGATGACATTACCTGTAAGGTCGAGTAGTTCTTCACGGTCCAAGTTAAGGGTCTTTTGGATGATTTCCAGCTCATAGTCGTTTGAAATAAGTATTGTTGCCCCGTCAATACACCCTCTGAGTCGTTCCGTCTCCCAGGCCGTAAGAGATTGCCCCGGATCAAAGATGTAACGGATTCCTTTTTCTTTATATATACGGCAATAATCACACATGTCATTTAGGTTCCCGGGCGCCACGATTCCGATACATTCTGACGGTGTCACCCCATCGAAGGTATACCCTGATGAATATTTCATGGCCCCGGGATTAAATCCCGTAATCTGGTTGTCGGAAAGATCAGTAGTAATGTAGGCGCTTGCCGTAAATTCCTCTCCCACAATCCGGACGGTGTCAGTATTTATATCATTTTCCCGTAGCCAGGAAAAGTATTGCGCGTGATCATGACCGATACATGAAAGCACGGTAGGCTTTTCTCCCAAAAGGGCAAGGGCATAGGCGATATTCCCTGCTGTTCCACCGAACCTTTCTTGCATTCCATTTACGGTAAAGCATACATTGAGGATATGAATTTTGTCCGGAAGGATGTGATCGGCGAATCTTCCCTCAAAATTCATAATCCTGTCGTAGGCCAGAGAACCGGAAACAAAAATATCCATTGGTATTTCTCCTATCAAGCTTTAATGTGATCCCGAATATTACTCCAAAATAGACTTTATTTACAGAGAAAAATATAGTAACTAATTATTTAGTACTAAAATTAGGAGGTTCCCACATGGGATTTTTAGGCAAAACAATCGGGGCCGGTATAGGCTTTATGATAGGAGGACCCATCGGCGCCCTGCTGGGAGGTATGGTGGGACATGGCTTTGACACCGAACAGGGTGGGCCGAGGAGGATTGAAAATTTCTCAATCTATGGTGGTGTAAATACCAACAGAGAGTTTCTCTTTTATGTTGCACTAACGAGCCTTGTCGCAAAACTGGCAGAGGCCGATGGAAAGGTAACTGCTGATGAGATTGGTACCTATAAAGATTTTTTGACTAACAATCTTAGGCTGTCAAACGAGGAGTTGAATGTCATTACAAGTCTGTTTAACAAAGCAAGATATTCAAACGCCACCTCAGAACAATATGCCCAACAGGTTTATATGCTGAATCAACACAATCCTGAGATCTTGCGCGAAATCCTGTCACTCCTGTTTCGAATTTCTATTGCCGACGGGACCTTTAGCGAGGAGGAAGAAAGGTACATTTCTTCGATCGCACAGGTTTTCAGGATCAATGCCAATGAATATAATCAGCTCAAAGCGCTCTATGTAAGCGACAATGATAAGTATTATAAAATATTAGGTGTATCACCTGATTCAAACCGCGAGGAAATAAAACGCTCCTACAGAAGGCTTGTGACAGAGTACCATCCTGATAAACTGGTATCAAAAGGTCTGCCGGAAGATTTTATTCAATTTGCAAATCAAAGACTAATCGAGATCAACAACGCTTATGAATACGTAAAGAAAGAACGCGGCCTTTAATGAGGGCTCGATTTAAATCAATCCTTTTTTTATCCTTATTCCTTCCTTTGTACGGATGTGCGACCCTGCCGAAACCCGAAGAGCCATACGGATATCTGAACCCTGAAGGAGCAATTTACTACATATATGTGGATGGTAACAGACATTATACGGGCTTCGGGGATGGAACCCATACCATTGATATAAAGGTTAAAGCAGGGATACATTGTCTCGGCTATGAAAATAAGAGGCTTGACGAGTGGACCGATTTTTGTGTCCCTATGGACATGAAAGAAGACCAGGTCTTAATCTTGGAAGTCGAACCAGGCGTGAGGTATTATATCGGCCCGGAAAAGAGGGAAGTAAAAGAGGGGTATATCTTCAGGCCGGTGGTTAAGAACAAGGAAAAGGTTTCGGAACCTAAAAATTGACTTCAGCGAAGTTATACAGTAAGTTATTAATTACGTTATTATAATAAAAATATAGGCTTTCTGGATCAAGATACAATCTCTTGCAGCAAACGGCAAAACGTTTTGTTAAGCAAGACTTTCTGTTCACCCGGCACTTGAGAGAATACCTTACCTTAATGGTGATCATTCTGTATGAAGTCGAAGAGAGGATAGAGCTGGAATGAAGGTCCTGAGATTGGGATTGGATCTCGATCTGTTTTTCGAGACTCTTGCCAATACAAAACAGCGCGTTTTGCTTCTGGACTATGATGGAACTCTTGCCCCGTTTAGAATCGAACGGGATCAGGCTGTTCCTTATCCAGGGGTGGGAGAGGTCTTGAACTCCATCCTTAAAACCGGCTCATGCCGCGTGGTCCTGGTCACCGGTCGACAGGTAAAAGATTTAATCCCTCTCCTCGGTCTTAGCCGGATTCCGGAGATCTGGGGAGCCCACGGGCTTGAAAGATTGTTTCCGGACAATAGGTACGAAGTGGCTGATATTGGCGAATCTCCAATGCGTGGACTATCTGAAGCACACGTATGGTCAGAAAGTGAAGGCTTACAAGACCTATGCGAACAGAAACCAGGATGCCTTGCACTTCACTGGCGAGGGCTGGGTGAGGCTAAGGTTAAGGAGATTCGGGATAAAATTATGGCAAACTGGCTTCCGATCGCGCAAGATACCGGCCTTGCCTTGCATGAATTTGATGGCGGTCTCGAACTACGTGTGCCGGCGAAGAACAAGGGGAGCGCTGTAGAGACAATCCTATCGGAGATGGGTGAAGGTAGTGTTGCTGCTTATTTAGGCGATGATCTAACAGATGAAGATGCATTTAGCGTGATGGACGAGAAGGGATTGAGTATTCTCGTGCGAAAGGAGTTTCGTCCAACCAACGCTGATCTGTGGCTGCGACCGCCTGAAGAACTACTGGGCTTTCTGAAGAACTGGAATCATGCTTGTGGAGGTAATCATTGCAAACACGAGGAATACGTTTAGTAGTTGTTTCTAATAGGCTTCCTGTTGTTGTCGAACGAAACAAAGACGAGTGGAGGATTCGCCCGGGCTCAGGCGGGCTGGTAACCGCCCTCGCCCCAATTCTAAGGAATAGGGGAGGGCTATGGATCGGGTGGTCCGGATCTTCAAAGAAAATCGATCTGCGCAGTATGCTGGACACCGCATCTCAGAAAACAGGCTATGTCCTCAGACCGGTCACACTTACTGAAGAAGATATAGCCAACTTTTACTATGGATTTTCTAATGAAGTAATGTGGCCCATCTTTCACGACCTTCAGACGCGCTGCAATTTTGTGCCGGCTTATTGGTATCAATACCTAAGTGTGAATAAAAAGTTTGCTAAAGTCATAGCGGATCAGACCGGCAAGAACGATTACATCTGGATAAACGACTATCACCTCATGCATGTGGCTCACAACCTGCGAGAGAAGAGAAAAAAGTTAAAGATCGGATTTTTTCTGCATATTCCCTTCCCTCCAATGGACATTTTTCTCAAGCTCCCCTGGCGGGCCCAGATCCTACGTGCTCTTTTGGAGTACGATCTCGTCGGCTTTCAGACCTTGCGTGACCGGCGCAACTTTATTCACTGTGTCCAGACCCTTATGCCTGACGCTCATGCCAGGGGTAAGGGACAGGTTATTACGGTAACAGTTCCGGGACGGACGGTCAGGGTTGGAACTTTCCCCATCAGTATAGACTTTAAGGACTTTGCACAGCAAGCGGCGAGCAAAAAGGTATCGGATGGCGCCTGGTACTTTCACGAGGACCTTCCGGACCGCCAGATCATCCTGAGTGTGGACCGCTTGGATTATACCAAGGGGATACCAGAACGCCTGGAAGCAATCAGGAATGCCTTGCTTCGTTTCCCTGATATGCACCTTAAGGTTACCTTTTGTCAGGTAGTAGTACCCAGCCGCGAGGAAGTCCCTGAGTACCAGGCGCTCAAAGCACAGATTGAGCAACTGGTTGGTGAGATCAACGGTCAATTCACTAAGTCGGGATGGGCTCCAATACATTACATCTATCGGAGCCTAAAGCGCGATGAGCTTCTTGCCTATTATCGTGCTGCTGAAATTGTCCTGGTGACACCATTGAAAGACGGTATGAATCTGGTGGCCAAAGAGTACTGCGCCTGCAATATTGAAGAAAACGGTGTAATTGTCCTTAGCGAATTTGCGGGAGCCGCGGCACAGTTGCAAAAGTATGCGCTGTTAGTCAATCCCTACGATGTTGAAGGCGTTGCAGACGCTATTTACAGGGCATTTACTATGAACAGAGATGAAAGACGGACACGGATGAAAAAACTTCGACAATCCATCCGCAAACACGATATCTTCTGGTGGTTGAATTCATTTCTGAGCGCGGCCTTTACAAAACACTTAGACGACTTCCCGCTGCTGGATGAATATGTGCCGCAAATAGAGATGAAATAAGCTCCTCCCAAAAGATTGTTCTTACAATTCATTTTTTGCGAAATCATCATTTTTTGGCCTTGACAAGGAACCACAATTTTTGTATGGTCGTCAAACTGAAAAAGCAGACGCTTAAACGCAAAATTTTTTATACTAAGCGGCCTTTTTTAGTCGTCTCGCAATAGGCTTGACATCGCTGATGCCTGTATGTTAAAGCATGTCATGTCAATCCATTAGCAATTGTCTTGAACCTCTGGAGCTGTAAGGAACTGCTGAGCTAAAGCATGAAACTTGAGGATCTCTTATTACAGAAGAAAACGTCGATTCTTGAAAAATGGTTCCAACTAATAGTGGAGACTTACCCTGCCGAAACCGCAAAGTTTCTGAAAAAGCAAAAGGATCGGTTTGCTAATCCTGTCGGCGCCGCAATTTTCCAGGGTATAGACGGTATCTTTGATCAGCTTTGTCAGGAGATTGATCTTGACGAGGTTTCCCCCTTCCTTGATAAGATTGTCAGAATCAGGGCGATTCAGGAATTTTCTCCCTCCCAGGCCGTCGCCTTTATCTTCCTTTTAAAGCACGTGATTAGAGAAGAGCTGGAAAGCGAGATTCGGGAAAACCGCTTGTCTCAAGAGCTGTTTATAATCGAGTCCAGAATAGATGACCTCGCTCTTCTATCGTTTAATATATATATGAAGTGCCGCGAGCAAATTTATGAGATGAAATTCAATGAAGTAAGAAACAAGACATACAGTCTCTTGAAAAAAGCAAACCTGCTGTATGAAATCCCGAAAAATGTGTCGGGATGTCAAAATGAGACAAATACAGACAAAATGACACCATTAACAGTTTAATACGAAGCGAGGTAAGAGCATATGAGACTTTTGTTTCCCCTCCTGGCAGTTGCAGTGCTTATTTTAGTTGCTTTCGCGGGAGCTACGGCAGGGTTGAACTTCCTTTTTGGAGTTGTCATCCCGTATGTGGCTTTTGCCATTTTCGTTTTCGGCGTCGTGCTTCGCGTTGTGCAGTGGGCAAGGGTGCCTGTCCCGTTTCGCATCCCATCAACCTGCGGACAGGAAAAATCGTTTCCTTGGATCAAACGGAATAAGATTGATAACCCCTCCAGCACAGGCGCCGTTGTAGTCCGGATGCTTCTTGAAATTCTTTTATTCCGGTCCCTCTTCAGGAATACAAAAGCCGAAATACATTATGAACCATTCAGCCCGGCCGGGCCGAAGGTTACCTACGGATCGGCCAAGTGGCTCTGGTTGGCAGGGCTGGCGTTCCACTGGTCTTTTCTCACCATTGCGATCAGACACCTTCGATTCTTCACCGAGCCCATACCTTCATTCGTGAGCCTCCTTGAATATCTCGATGGTTTCTTTCAGATAGGCGTGCCTGCGATATACGCGACGGATGCGGTTATCTTGGCGGCCGTGACATACCTCTTCATCAGAAGAGTGATTGTTCCGCAGCTACGCTATATCTCACTTCCTGCCGATTACTTCCCTCTCTTCTTGATTTTCGGCATCGTTGCTTCCGGCGTGCTAATGCGATATGTGACGAGGATAGATGTGGTGGGGATCAAGGAGTTGGCCATGGGGTGGGTTACTCTTCATCCTACAGTGCCTGACGGGATCGGTGTTATGTTTTACGTCCATCTGTTTCTTGTGAGTACGCTGTTTGTCTATTTCCCCTTTAGCAAGCTGATGCATATGGGTGGGGTATTTTTGAGTCCTACGAGAAACCTGGCGAATAACAACCGGGCGGTTCGGCATATTAACCCTTGGGATTACCCTGTTAAGATTCATACCTACGACGAGTATGAGGACGACTTCAGGGATCTAATGAAACAGGCTGGGATACCAGTGGAAAAGGAGTAGGACATGGCAGCGAAACCAGATGAAATGGCATACTATAAGCACAGTAAAATGTTGCAGGTGGACTACAAGCCTCCCAGCAGGGACTGGATGGATCCCTCTGTTGATTTCAGGCCGGGCTCGTGGATTTATCCTGCAAAGGCAAAAAATCTGAAAATTCTTGACCTCCCGAACCCGAGAGACTGGTCGCCCACTGATGAGGACTGGAAACTCCCTGACAACTGGAAAGAGATAATCCTGGAAGGGATGGCGGAGCGGCTTGAAAAGTACCGTTCCTTCCGGCTTTTCATGGACATTTGTGTACGATGCGGGGCGTGCGCTGACAAGTGCCATTTCTTTATCGGAGGCGGGGACCCGAAGAATATGCCCGTGCTCAGGGCGGAGCTCGTCCGATCGATATACAGAAGGCACTTCACAACAGCTGGAAAAATCTTCGGCAAACTTGCAGGAGGACGAGAGCTTACTATAGATGTTATCAAAGAGTGGTTCTACTATTTATTCCAGTGCACTGAATGCCGGCGCTGTTCGGTTTTTTGTCCGTACGGGATTGATACGGCTGAAATTACCATGATAGGCAGGGAACTGTTGAATCTGGTTGGTTGCCACATCAACTGGGCTATTGAGCCTGTGGCCAACTGCTTCATGACAGGCAATCATATGGGCATCCTGCCCCATGCCTACAAAGATATGGCTGACTTCCTCGCAGAGGAGACAGAGGAGATAATAGGCATCGATGTGAAAGGGGACTTTAACAGGAAGGGGGCTGAGATACTATTTATTACTCCTTCCGGTGACATTTTCGGTGACCCCGGCATCATCACGTTTATGGGGTATCTCACGCTATTTCGCTACCTAAAGGATCAAGGACTCGACATCACATGGAGCACCTATGCCTCTGAGGGCGGAAATTTTGGGCTGTTTACTTCACATGAGATGATAAAGAGGCTCAATGTCAAGATGTACGCTGAAGCAAAGCGGTTGAAGGTGAAATGGATCCTTGGAGGTGAGTGCGGCCATATGTGGAGGGTCGTCAATCAGTACATGGATACCATGAACGGCCCTGCCGATTTCCTGGAGGAACCGGTTTCTCCTATTACGGGGACTAAGTTCGAGAATGCAAAATCTACGAAGATGGTCCATATTACCGAATTTACGGCTGACCTTATTAAAAATAATAAATTGAAACTCGATCCGAGCAGGAACGATCACGTGAAAGTAACGTTCCATGATTCGTGCAACCCCGCCAGGGCCATGGGACTCCTGGAAGAACCACGGTATGTCATCAAGAACGTGTGTAATAATTTCTATGAGATGCCGGACAACACCATAAGGGAGCAGACCTTTTGTTGCGGAGGCGGGGCCGGCCTTGGCACCGAGGAGATGATGGAAATGAGGCTGCGAGGAGGATTACCCAGGGGTAACGCCGTAAAATATGTGCAAGAGAAACATGACGTAAACCGTCTTGCCTGTATATGCGCGATTGACAGGGCGACCCTTGTAACCGTCTGCGACTACTGGGCTCCCGGAGTTCAGGTCACAGGGATTCACGAGCTGGTGGCCAATGCCTTGGTATTTGATGGAGAGAAGGAACGGACAACAGATCTCCGTGGTGAACCCCTAAAAGGAATGGAGGGTGAGGAGGAATAATGTATGATAAAAAAGTAATCATCCCCGGGATTGTTATCTTTCTCTGGCTGTTCTTGTTGCCGTTCTGGTATAATATGGGGAAGGCAACTCCTCCACCAGAACCAAAAACCGACACGCCGGTTATTAAAAAACTGACAGAGAAGAAATGCATAGAAGA
>DAOVGD010000143.1 GCA_030672555.1 Desulfobacterales bacterium | reverse complement strand
TTTAAGGTGCCCATCCACATACATGCTGTCTTTGCCGGAAAGGAGGGGAACCTGATAGGCAAGACAGGTGTCGCGAAGCGCCCAGTTCGCCCGAACTAATTGGGCGGCTTTGTATTTTCCGTCAGGATTTTTTTCCGGATGGTATTGTATATTCGGCCAGCAGAAGTTGTCCACGCCACCGATGTGGTCAGGGTCTCCTCCCACGGCGATTACTCTACGGATTGCTTCATCAATAGTGCATGCTGCCATATTGTAAGTGTCAATTTTTGAATAGGTCGGGAGAAGCGCCTGGGAGGCTGCAAGCCCCTGTGTAGAGTTGAGTACGGGGCGTATTACCGCGGCATCGGAGGTAACATCGCGGTCCTTCCCGGTAAGTGGCTTGATTACACTGGTTCCTTGTACCTCATGATCGTATTGCCTGGCAATCCATTCCTTGGAGGCGATATTAGGGCGCGCCAATATATCGAGAAGAACTTTGGATGCATCGTCCGGTTCTGTGAGGACAGGCTCCCTGAGTCCGCGTGCCTCCGGTGGCTGCCATTCTGCGTCAAAGACCCATTGCGGGAAGTCGGACTCCATGAAATCGATGTCAACGTAAGCACAGGTCTTCCCATTATAGGTGATGTGGAGTTTCCCGGAATCGGTATAGCGGCCTATTATTGTACTCTCCACGGCATGCTTTTCTGAAAGTTCAAGGAAGCGGGCCTCATTTTCCGGACTAACCGCAACTGTCATCCTCTCCTGTGATTCAGAGATCCAAATCTCCCATTGATCAAGCCCTTCATATTTCAAGGGGACCTTTTCCAGTTCTACTATGCAACCGTTACTGAACAGCGCTGACTCTCCAATGGAAGACGAAAGGCCGCCGCCCCCGTTGTCCGTGATAAAGGTAGTGAGCCCCTCATCTCGGGCTTCCAATAGAAAATCGTGCATCTTCTTTTGGGTATACGGGTCGCCGATCTGAACGTGGCCCGCGGGAGTACGCTCGGAATAGCTTTCAGAGGATGCTGTTACTCCATGGATACCGTCTTTACCGACGCGACCGCCGCACATGATAATCAGGTCGCCCGCAGAGGTGGTTTTCTTTTCGCAGGGGGTGTCATTGATTTTTGCGGGCATAAGGCCAAGGGCAGTTACAAAGACAAGACATTTGCCCAAATATCCCTTATCGAACAGGACCTGGCCGTAGGCGGTCGGAATGCCGCTCTTGTTGCCGCCGTCGCGCACACCCTCGATAACGCCGTCCAAAAGACGTCTGGGATGGAGATGAGGCCGGAGATCTCCCGCATAATTTCTCGGTCCCACACAATAGCCGTACATTCCCATAATGAGCTTTGAACCTTTGCCTGTACCCATTGGATCGCGGTACACCCCCACAATGCCGGTAATGGCCCCGCCATATGCCTCCATGTTGGAAGGGGAATTATGAGTCTCACCTGTAATGACGTAATGGTAGTCATCGTCAAACCTTCCCACGCCTGCATTATCCCATAAAACGGAAATTACCCACGATTTCTGTTCCTTGATTTCCAGGGTAGGGGCTTCGATACAGGTCTTGAAGAGATTGTTGACCTCTATTGCCTCACCGGAGGAAAGATCGCGGTAATGAAACAGTCCTTTAAAGGTGTTGTGATTGCAATGATCACTTCGTGCCTGGGAGATGTATTCCAGCTCAATGTCAGTAGGGGTATCCAGTCCTACCTCGCGACGTTGCGCCAGGATGTCCCGGCGCAAAAAGTACTCCCTGATGGTAGGTATATCATTAGGGTTCAGGGCCAGGTTTCGTTCGTCGCTGATTTTTGCAAGTTCTTCATCACTGGGAATAGGTATGGTTGTTACTGTTGGCTGATGGTCGAGTCGCACCTTCGGTATTATGATCCCGATTCCGATGTTCGGGTCCCACTCATTGCTTGAAAAGATACGCCATGTCTGGATTATGTCGTTGGCAAGCAGTTCGCCGGCTATCCTGTTGGCGTCTTTAGCGGTGAGGCTTTCACCTTTTACGCAATATCTCTTAGAGGTATAAATTGCTTCATTGGGGCTGAATTTAATGTTAAGAAAATCTTCTATTGCCTCCCGGGCGGTGCTTCCTGCGTTGTCCCGAACGCCGGGGCGATAGCCTATCCATAGAACCCAATCGAAATCGATCTCAAGCGGTTTAAAAGAAGAGACCTGTGTAACAGGGTTGGTAAATACATGCTTTCGTATTGCTTTTAGTTGGTCTGAAGTAAGATCCGCGTCAATGGTCAAAATATGCACGGTTCGAACAGACGTAAGGTCAAGGCCGAAATAGTCTTTTGCCTTACGACAGACCGCGGTCCCTTCAGCGTCAAGGAGTTCCGGCTTTAAGGTGATTTCGAGTCGTGTTGCCATGAAGTAGAAAGTACCAGACTTTTTATGTGGTGTCAAAAGCAAGATGAGTTTAGGTATATTTTTCTTGACTTAAATCATACAAAGTTTATATATTTTCAAGTTCCTATTAACTTGAGCCTCTTGCAGAAACAGCCATCTACTGCGATCGGCTGCAAAAGTCCTGCGCTGCGTCATCGTCGTAAAATCGTCCTCGACGTAGCTACTGCTACGCCTGCGGCGATTTGACTCCTCTTCCTTGCGCAGGACTTTTTCGCACGATCTCGTGACGAAGTTGTTTCTGCAAGAGGCTCTGAGCACTTATACAAAAGCTATATGATTTTAAGAAATGCTATAATTGTTTTATTGTTAGTTCCTCTGTTATTTTCTTCAAGCCCGGCGCAAGGAGAACTGTTGGATCGTGTTGTAGCTGTAGTCAACAATGATATTATTACACTTTCCGATTTGGACGAGATGTATCTACCCTATGCGAACCGAATTCGAGCAGATGGCTATGCTCCGGAGCAAGAAAAAGAATTTTTGTTTGAGGCCCGTAAAGAGATTCTGAATCGACTTATTGAACAAAAATTAGCAGATCAGGAGATATCGGCAAAAAAGATTCGAGTCAGTGACTCCGAAGTAGATAACGCCTTGGAACGAGTTAAGAATGAGAATTTTTGTACTGAGGAGGAGCTTGTAAAGATACTTGCCAGGGATGGATACACATTAGAGGAATATAAAGAGCGGCTAAAAGAGCAAATTCTCCAGGCCAAGCTGGTTAATTGGGAGGTCAAATCAAAGATTGTAATAACAGAGGATGAAATACGTAATTACTACAACAATAAATATAAGGAATTATATAAAGGAAAAATCCGGTATCACATACGAAGTATCTTTTTGAAAGTCTCGCCCTCAGACAACGAAGATCAGGTGGCAGCGGTTGTTAAGAAGGGAGAGGATATCGTAAAAGAAATAAGACAGGGACTTCCCTTTGAAGATGCTGCGAAGGAATTTTCCGAAGCAAAATCTGCTGCAAATGGCGGTGATCTTGGTTTTTTTACACTCTCCGAGTTGACACCTGTTTTGAAAGAGGTCCTTCAGGATCTTCAACCAGGAGAGGTAAGTCCTGTGCTAAAGACACCGGCCGGAATTCAGATCGTAAAGCTTGTGAAAAAAGAAGAGATGCCTGGAAAGTCCTTTGAGGAAGCCAAGGCGGAAATTCACCAAAAGCTCTTTCAGTCTGTAGTGGAGAAAAAGTATGAAGAGTGGTTGAAGGGGTTAAAGGAGAGGGCGTATATAAAGACTATGCTATGAAGCGCAGAGCTGAAAGCTCAGAGGATAGAGGACAGAGGATAGAGGACAGAGAATAGAGGACAGAAGGTAGATGAACATCTGACCTCTATTTTCTATCTTCTATCATCTGTATTTATTATATCATGAATCCAATTACTACTAACAACATTGACCAGTACGAAGGCAAGACCGTTACGCTCAGCGGCTGGTTGGTTCACAAACGTTCAAGCGGGAAGGTGCGGTTTCTGGTAGTGCGGGATGGTACGGGGATCGCACAAGTAACGTTGGTGAAGGCAGAGATGGATGAGGAACACTTTGAGCGATATCATTCCCTGACACTGGAATCTTCATTAATGGTTACGGGAATTGTTAAAAAGGACGACAGGGCTCCTGGGGGCTATGAAATCCTGGCCTCACAATTGAATATATTACAGATAGCTGAAGAATATCCTATCGCGGAAAAAGAACACGGAGTCGGTTTTTTGTTGGACCATAGACATCTATGGCTTCGTTCTTCAAAACAACATGCTGTTTTAAGGGTTCGACATACCGTGATCCAAACAGCACGTCGTTTTTTTGATGACAGGGGCTTTATCCTACTGGATGCCCCCATCATGACACCCGTGGCCTGTGAGGGGACAACCACATTATTTGAAACCGACTATTTTGAAGAACAAAAGGCATACCTTTCACAGAGCGGGCAGTTATACATGGAGGCCGGAGCAATGGCCTTTAGAAAGGTATACTGCTGTGGGCCGACTTTTCGGGCCGAAAAATCAAAGACCCGCCGACATCTTACCGAGTTTTGGATGATAGAACCAGAGGTCGCCTTTGCCGGGCTTCCCGATATTATGGAGCTGGCAGAATCTTTAATCGTGACGATTGTCAAAGAAGTTCTTTCATCCAACAGGGAAGATCTGAGGACTCTCGAAAGAGACGTAAGTAAGCTTGAGATGATAGAATCCCCTTTTGAATCTATATCTTATGACCGGGCTGTCCGAATATTGCGTAATGAAGGAGTACCATTTGAGCGGGGAAACGATTTTGGCGGCGGCGACGAGACATTAATTTCCGATCAGTTTGAAAAGCCGGTCTTTATACACCGGTATCCAGCTTCATCAAAGCCCTTTTATATGAAGAATGATCCGGAAAAATCGAGCGTGGTTTTATGTATGGATCTCCTTGCTCCGGAGGGATACGGAGAGATTATCGGGGGCTCGGCAAGAGAAGAGGATGTTGAGTTATTGTCTCAGAAGCTCAGTAATGCAGGGCTTTCTCCTGAGGCATTTTCATGGTATCTTGATCTAAGAAAATACGGTAGTGTACCCCATGCCGGTTTTGGAATGGGGATAGAGCGAACAGTTGCGTGGATTTGCGGGATCCCGCACGTGCGCGAAACAATTCCATTCCCGCGGCTGCTCCAGAGGTTGTATCCGTAATGCCTGATAGCACTATGCATAAAGATTTGTCGTTTGGACGTTATCTTAAGGCGTGCAGGGAAGACCGTGGCATGTCCTTGGAACAGATAGAAAAAACAACAAAGATACAGCAACAGATTCTCTTGGCAATAGAACGAGAAGAAATAGACGCTTTGCCGGAAGATGTTTTTGTAAAAGGGTTCCTGCGAACCTATGCCTCGGTTTTGGGTGTGAATGGGGCAGATGTGGTGAGACGTTATATGGAATATAAGCGAAAGATTTTTCCCAAAAAGATAGAGATTGCAGAATCGGTCCACAATTTTTCGTATAATAGAAACCTTGTAATGATTCTTGTGGGTTTTGTCGGTATGGTTCTGTTAGTTCTTTTTTTGAAGAGATGAGTTGGTATGCATCCAGAACAGATCAAAATATTGCTCTCTATGATCCAGAAGCTTATCCGGCGTGGGGCTGCCCACAACTTGCAGAAGATCGTAAACAAATCTCATGCAGCGGATGTTGCCGCTGTGTTCAGTTTTCTTTCTCCGAAAGACCAGATCTTTCTCTTTCACTTGATCGACAAGACTGACAAGAAGGCTGAAGTCCTCAGCGAATTGGGAGAAACAGAGTTCCTCGTCATTGCCGAGGATATGCCGGCTGAAGAGATCGTTAAGATCTTTGAAGAGATGGCTTCTGATGACGTGGCCGACCTCTTGCAACTCCTACCGGATGAGAAGTCAAAAGAGATCCTGGACCTGATGGAAAAGGAAGATTCTGCCGAGGTCGAGGGATTGCTCCGGTTTGAAGACGATACGGCCGGCGGGATCATGGTGCCGGACTTTATCGCTCTCAAAGAGGAGACTACGGTAGCGGATGCGATTACCGCGCTTCAGACGAAAGAAAAAGACGTGGAGATGGCCTTTTACTTGTATGTGGTAGACGATTACGACCATTTGGTTGGAGTGATCTCCTTGCGACAACTGGTGGTGGCACGTCCCATGACCAAACTTCAAGATATTATGACCACGAATGTGGTAACCGTTCACTCCAACATGGACCAGGAAGAAGTGGCAAAAGTGGTAGCCCGGTATAATATCCTGGCGGTTCCAGTGGTTGATGACCAAAACGTGCTTCTGGGTATTGTGACCGTGGACGACGTTATTGACATCATCAGGGAAGAGGCAACCGAGGATATACTGAGGATGGCAGGGGCCGGCGACGAGCTGGTAGAAACACAATCTGTCTTGAGAAGCACCCGTACGAGACTCCCCTGGTTATTTGCCAGTTGGATAGGGGGAATTGTTGCCTTTTATATTATAGATCATTTTCAAGGCGCCTTAACTAAGGTGCTTTACTTAGCTGCATTCATACCGATTATTATGGGAATGGGAGGTTCCGTAGGCACGCAGTCTGCGACAATCGTTGTCAGGGGGCTGGCCATGGGGCGTTTCAATGTTAAACAGATACTGCCGGTAGTACTCAAAGAACTCACCATTGGTGGACTCCTCGGTTTTTTCTACGGGCTCTTGTTGGGAATTGTTGCCCAGTATCGTTACGATCTATGGGGACTTGGTATCGTGGTCGGTTTTTCAGTATTGTGCTCTATGACCGTGGCTGCCACGGTGGGCTCGTGCGTTCCCCTTATTCTCGCCAGGATAAAAGTAGATCCGGCGGTAGCTACCGGTTCTTTTGTTACCACATCCATAGACATTCTCAGCGTCCTCATTTACTTCCAGATAGCAACTGTGTTGCTTCACCTTTGACAGACATGCCGGATTTTTCCTCACAGGCGATTATCTTACGCACTGTCGATTACGGCGATAGTGATAAAATTGTAACACTTTTTACTTCCGGATATGGAAAGGTCGCCGTCATTGCCAAGGGAGCCAAAAAGAGTATAAAGCGTTTTGGCGGAACACTGGAACTCTTTTCTTTTGTAGATGTGGTATGGAGTCGGGGACAAAGGAAAGGGCTCCCGATTTTAAAAGAGGCGACAGTCATAAAACCGTTTGACCGGATCAGGACAGACATATTCAAGACCGCTTATGCAAGTTACTGGTCCGAGTTGATCTATAAATGGATGGAAGCGGGACAACGACATTATTCGAGTTTTGAATTGTTGAGCCATGCACTCTGCTGCTTAGATAAGGATGAAATCGACGACGACGTCCTTTCCATATTTTTTCAAGCGAAATTTCTTGCCTTCTGCGGTTTTTCCCCTAATCTCGAAAGATGTAGTCTTTGTCAGAAACCGCTTGATAATTTTTCTGGTAAGTCGGTAGGGTTTAGTTTTAAAAAAGGGGGGATTGTTTGCTCAGAATGTCTTACAAAGAAGGGAAATATAAGTTTTTCCAGAGGGACTCTAAAGCAATTATTATGGATGTTCAATGCCCCTTTGGACAAGGCGCTTCGGATTAGATTCTCCAAGGAATCCAAAGAAGAGGGGATTCGATTTATTGAGACGTTTGTCACGTATTGTTTTGACAAGGAGTTTAAGAGCCTGAAGTTTTTAAGGGATATTAGAAATTGAGAAATTGAGGAATTGAGGGATTGTGAATTACATGAGACATGCGGTATGAAAAAGGGGGAATTAAAGAAACTTCTTGAGTCCGAGCTGATTGAGGCGTCTGCTCCATGTAGGATCGATTGTGGCGGAACGCTTGATATAAAGACCTTTTACTATACCCTGCGCCATATGTCTCCGTGTACCTTTAATATCGCGTTAAATTTGAAAACGCGTGTAAGGCTTCTTCCTTACAGTTCAGGTATGGTGAAGATATCTTCCAGGGGGTTTGAAGACGAGGAGTATCCTATCGAAGAAGTCCCCTTTACTTCACCTTTAGGATTGATGTTTGCCATAGTATCCTATTTTCAAGCCGATGGAGTGCATATCCGGATCGAGTCTGAATCTCCGCCGAAAAGCGCGCTGGGAGGGTCTTCGACCGCTGCTGTAGCCTTGATAGGCGCTTTTTCCAAGGCTTGTACAAGATTAGGAGAAGAGCCTGTATCTGAAGAAAACGCCGTTCTCCTGGCTTACAATATTGAGGACAGTATTCTGCCCGTCCCCTGTGGTATACAGGACCAACTGGCTGCTGCTTTTGGTGGAGTGAATGCCTGGCATTGGCCTTCAGCTCCGGATTGTCCTCCCTTCAAGAAGGAGGAGGTGATCGGGCAAGACGATTATTTGGAATTAGAGGATCGCATTTTGTTAGCCTATTGCGGTGTTCCCCATGAATCAAAAGATGTAAACGGGAAATGGGTCAGACAGTTTATGGAAGGTAAAAACAGATCACACTGGAGAGAGATAATAAGATGCACAAATGATTTTATCGGTGCGCTAAAAGTGAAAAACTGGAGCGGTGCTGTGGAAGCAGTAAATAGAGAGGTTTCCATAAGAATGATGATGACTCCCGAGGTTTTCACCGATGTGGGAGAAAGGCTCAGCAAGGAGGCAGTGCAAAAAAACTGTGCTGCACGTTTTACCGGAGCAGGCGGAGGGGGCTGCATATGGGCCGTGGGAGAAAAGGAAGACATTTCACTATTACGATCCTCGTGGAAAAACCTTCTTGCCGAAGTAGATGGAGGTAAGTTGCTTGAAGTAAAGGTTGATCCACATGGGTTGGTGTAGGTGAAATAATAAATTCGAAATCCGAAGCACGAAATTCGAAACAAATTCGAATGACCAAAATTCAAAATCCAAAACAAAGAAAACAAATTTAGGAATTAAAGGGTTGACGTGTTGGATACTAAATCCCTAACTTTCGGAATCTGTAACGTTTTGAACATTTGATATTTGAATTTTGGATTTGTTGAGCGCTGACGCTTCACTTCGTGCCGGATTTCGATATTCGAATTTCGAATTTTTCCAAGAATGGTGAGTGACGAATAACAAGTAATCAGTGATAAATGGTAAATAGATAGTAAGAAGAGCAAGGAAATAGATTATGCATTTTCAAAAACTGATTCAGACATTACAAAATTATTGGGCTAAGGAGGGATGTATCCTTCAGCAGCCTTACGACATTGAGGTGGGAGCCGGAACTTTTCATCCGGATACTCTATTGAGAGTCCTTGGGCCGGAACCGTGGAAGGTAGCTTATGTGGAACCATCGCGACGTCCGACCGATGGTCGCTATGGTGAGAACCCGAACCGGTTGCAGCATTATTATCAGTTTCAGGTCATACTGAAACCGTCTCCCTTGAACGTTCAGGACAAATACCTCAACAGCCTCAAGAGGCTCGGGATCAATCCATTAGAACACGATATCAGATTTGTTGAGGATGATTGGGAGTCGCCCACCTTAGGGGCCTGGGGGCTTGGTTGGGAGGTCTGGCTCGATGGAATGGAGATTACCCAGTTCACCTATTTCCAGCAGGCAGGAAGTATCGATCTTGATCCGATATCCGTGGAAATTACCTATGGCCTGGAACGGATTGCTATGTATCTCCAGGGAGTCGACTCTGTTTATGACCTGAAATGGAATGATGACGTCAAATACGGGGACCTCCACCATCAGGGAGAGGTAGAACATTCAATCTATAATTTTGAGAAGGCGGATGTGGATATGCTGGTTAAACTCTTCGATATGTATGAGGCCGAGGCAAAACAGATATTGTCTGACTCATTGGTCCTGCCGGCATATGAATATACCCTGAAATGTTCTCACACATTTAATCTTCTCGATGCCAGGGGGGCAATAAGTGTTACAGAACGCACCCGATATATCGCCCGTGTAAGGAATCTTTCCCGTGCATGTGCAAAACAATATCTGGCGCAAAGGGAAGAGATGGGGTTTCCGCTTAAGAAGAATTGAAAACAGAGGACAGAGGTCAGAAGACAGAGGACAGAGGTCAGAAGACAGAGAACAGAGGATTAAGAAACAATTCGTTGCTATTGACGATTGAAGAGTGACGATTGATTATTGAGCAGTCTTCCACCAATTTTCCTGTCGAGAGCCTCAAGGTCGAATGACAATCGACAATCTTCAATCAACAATCTTCAATTCCTCACGGCCTCCACAGATACATAAAACGGACATCCGGTAAAACAGACAACCCTTTGCCGTTTATGGAGATGAGATTAAACGAGCGGTTAGACGACATAGTCTCGCTGTATATAGTTCCCTTGTAGCTTCCGGGACGATAATAGACCACAACAGAAGCATCCCTTATTCCAAGATCATCCTTCATAATTCCGATTGCATCGTCCATGTAACCGATTCCGTCGATCAACTTTGCCTCTAATGCCTGGTCTGCCGTAAATATCCGACCGTCAGCAATCCGTGCTATTTCCTGTTGTGTCAATGAGGGTCTGCCCTCGACGATCACGTCTACAAAACGTTGGTGGAGCTTATCAATAATGGTCTGGATCATTTCTCGTTCATCGGGTGTAGTGGGGCGGAAGGGCGACATTAAATCCTTTTTGTCTCCTGATTTTATCGATTCTTCTTCAATACCAATCTTGGTCAATAGATCCTGCACGTTGAATTTTAGAGCAATAACCCCGATGCTTCCGGTTATTGTGGTCGGATGGGCAATGATACTGTCTGCCGCAACAGCCACATAGTACCCTCCGGAAGCGGCAGTGTCCATGAGGGCCGCGATAACCTTTGCGCCGGTCCTT
>DAOVGD010000045.1 GCA_030672555.1 Desulfobacterales bacterium | reverse complement strand
GCATCCTTTCTCCCACAGAAGCCGACGTAATGTTATGATGTCCACAAAAACCTTCGCTAAAATTATCATTGCGACTCCCTCGTTTCACAAGAGGGGCTACTATGTTTTTAACGAGGAGGTGGTACACTTTTCATTCGCTTTTTTGGTATGTTATTGCATTTCCATCGACAGCAGTCTGCCCAGTATGTGATGCAGACTTGCAATACATAATGCTCCGACCAGGGTTTCCACATAAATGTCACATGCTGAGCTCTGATCGCATTCCACCAATTATCAACCCCAATCCTCCATCATTTTCTGGAAGGTCATCTCTCCGCCCCTGAGTGCCCCGGTATAACTACCACCTGGATTTCCCCAGGCACTGGCAAGGTAGAGCCCTTTGATAGGGGTTCGGTTGTTGATTCGTTTCAAAAAGGCATTGTCCATGGACTGCTCAAACCCATAGATGGCCCCTTCAGTATTACGCGTATAGCGCCAGTTAGTCAGGGGTGTAGCCGCCTCCTTAACCTCGATCATGGAAGAGAGTCTGGGCACAACCTTTTCCTCAGCCCGGCGGATGAGGATCTCCGTCCATCTCGCCTTTTCCTTGTAGTAGGCATCCTTGCGCCCAGCCTTGTAATCGGCTTCAAGCTTCCGCCAAGGTTCGTACCCCGACAGAAAAAGTAGCATCAGGGTGGAGGTTCCGGGACTGGAGTATCCTTCAAAGACATTGTCGTAAATGCTAACGCTGAAGGATCCCTGATCGATTTCACCCTTCAGGCAGGATTGATAATCTGCCTCTGGTCCCCGACCCGAAGAGACGTAGATGCCGCAGCCTTTTATCTTGCCCCTCAACTCCTGGTTCAGTCCTAACCAGACGATAAAGGAAGAAAGGCTTGGCCGGAATCCATTCAGCTCTTTTAGATAATCGGATGGCACAACCTCATGAGGAAGCATCTTATTGAACGTGGCAAGGGCGCTGGCATTGCTGACCACGGCCGGTGCAGGCAGAATTTTCCCTCCTGATAACGCTACCCCTTCCACGGCCCCATCCTCAACCAAAATCTTTTGTGCCGAAGTCCCATAAAGGATCTTTCCACCCGAACCTTCGATTACATCTGCTAAAGCATAACTCAAATCCTGGGAGCGCTGTTTGATGTAGTAGGAGCCGTTTTTAAGGTAACCACCGGTGGCATTTGCATAGTAAAACCCAGAGAGCCTGGATGGCGGAAGGCCGTAGTAGCCCCACAGGGAGGCTAAGACATTCTGCAGAGCAGGATCTTTGACATAGTTATTCATTAGATCGGCGAGGGTCTTGTTCCGTACATTCCACATCTTGCGGTACTGAATCGGGAAGAAAAGCTTGAAAAATTTCCCGTTCTTTTGGTGGAGCCTGTCAACCTCTTCGGCAATACCTATCATTTCTTGGACAAAGCCACGGACACCCTCCTTTTCAGAGGGAAACTGTTTGGACAAAAGGCGAATATATGCCTCTGGATCTCTCTGGGGAACAGAGATATCCAGATCCGGGGTTATCAAACGATAGACTTCAGGGAGTTCAACCAATTGTAATCGGTCAAGCACTCCCAAATCTTTCAGGATACGCGCCGTTGCATTGTTATTTGCCGACGTCCCATGCAGGGAGACCTCAAAGGTAAATTTTCCGCCAGCCCTATCAAAGGAGGTCGCATAGCCACCTGGGATATCATGCTGTTCGACCACGGTAACTGGTATGCCCTGCTTAGCCAGATAGGCACCACAGCATAACCCACCCAGACCAGCTCCGATGATCACGGTTGGATACCCCTCTTTGGGGCCCATCCTGGCAGCGTAGGCCGAAATCTTTTTCCAGTCCAGGGCAAAGGAGGTAGCGGTCATGGCTGAAATGGCCAAAAAAGAACGTCTTGAGATGATTTTATTGAGCATGCTCTTACCCCTTTCAGACGAAGCACCGGATAGCGGGGGGCTGTTATCAGCCCCAAGCCCCCTAAGAACGTGATAGTTTCCCATCATCCAGCTCAAGCCCTTCAAAGGCCAACCTCTGTCTGGAGGTGACCCGGTGATTGAAAATTTTCAATCCACCATAACAGTCGATACGTAACGCGTTGCCCCACCGAGGCCTTCTTCGATGTCCCTCCATTCAGTATCCCCCAAGATTTGAACTCAGCTGCGCGTAGCGCCTCCATAGGGTGCTCTCATTGACCAAACATTAAGGTGATGCCCCCTATCAGGATCTTATCGTCAGTACTTCCAAATACTACTCCGAGGCCCAGTACAACCGACCCGTGGGGAGACAGCGACAAGTTATTGATCAGATAGCATGTCGGCCCAAGCGCTGTTCGATCGGTAGGATCCTCCATTATGATAGGAGCTTGATTTGGCGTGGTCATCGCAGTCAAGCGGGTCTGTCTAATATAAGTCGAACCGGGATTTGATGTTTCGATCTGGTAACAGACCTCCACACCGGTGACTTTTGGTGCCGCTGTTCCCTGTGGCAATGGTAGATCAATATTTACAAATTCAATCCGGCCGGGCTTCGTCGCCGTTACGAGAAGCGCGTGCGGGGGAGAGATTGCTTGTTCTACCTTGATAGTAGGGTGAAGTGTTGGGCTTACCGTTGCCGTGATCGGGCTATAGGTCATCGTACGGATTGAAGTGCAGCCCGCGCTCAGGGCTAGGAAGAACAATAACGCAAGCCTGCCGATAGGTTGGATTTTTTTCTGCTTCATCGTTTCTCCTCCTCTCGTTCGATCAGTCTGTTGGCAATAACTAATTTGTAGGCCGTAGATATCGTACATTTCTCAAGAGTCAAAGTACCCGTACCCGTGTGCAGCTGCACGCTTGGGTTAAGCCGCAGCTCTAAAAGCAGAGCGAAGCGCCGCTTTTAGCTGTTGGCTTGAATCCATTGTGTAAGCTTTTTAATTTGACCCGCCACTTTTGGTATCTTAAGTGAAGAGTGAAGACCCCCGCATATCCCCAGGCCTCCACCTACTGGGCGTCTTCAAGATATCCTGAAACCGTCATTCGGACTTTGGCTTCTCCTTTGGTAATATCTCGATCGGCTCGTAAATACACGACCGTGCCGGGATCTGCATAGAAATGCACCGGCCCGCTGGACCAAAAATAGTCCGGTGGGCCGAAAGATCCCACAGCATGCGTACCCAGGTAATGTCGGGCCTTTTTGCCGCTTGCCGTGCAAATAACACCGAACAACATTTTCTGACCTTGCGGCATAAACGCTTCGCCAGAAATGTATTTAATCACGAGGCGCTTACCAGCAGGGACATTCACAGGTCCGTTTTGGCCGCCCGTATTCTCGGGCAGGGTCAGCTCCACCTGTTGCTGAAACGGCTGTTTCGGCCTCACATTTAAAGCAGGTGCACAACCGAATGTCACAGCGAAGCTAACAAAAGTCACAATGAATGTAGCCGTCAACAACCATCGTTTCCTTATGCTCATCTCCAGGCCTCCCTTCCTTTAGTTAGGCGAAAATTCTCAAAATAGTTACTTTTTCACTTTTACTGCAATTCCGTGCATTATTAACTTATTAGCATCAGTTGTCGGAGTGCGATCAATAAGTACAATTTTGCCATTGGCGGTTATTTGACCATGAACGTCCAGGTTTGGATATCCAGGCTCAGAAATTATGATCGAGCCATCGGGATTAACATTATATTTTAATATCCCAGTATCGTGAACTGGTGATCCACCATTGCATCGCCTTGTTCCATTGCCCTTGATGGATCCCTTTCCATCAAATCGCAACGTCCCGAAGCTGTCACAATATACAATTCTGACTTTTTCTGCATTTGTCTCTTTTCTAATTTCAATGGTATTGACATAGTATGTACCTTTCAAAGAGCTATTATCGTACCGCACTGCCGCACAACCTCCAAAAAACATAGAAACAACAACAAAAAAAGATAACCACCAACTGATCTTATTCATCGTACACCTCCTTTTTCATGTCCGAACGTATCAATAAGAAAACTAATCACCTAACGTTAAAGATTGTATCCGGAGTGAAGCGCAGCGGAATTCCGGATACAATCTTTAACGGTTTAATTCTTTACTACAGTATAAGCTTTGGTTTGATCATTAAAGGTGATTGTATAAGAGCCGGCCCCTCCAGAAATAGGAATATCCGGGCCAGTCCGGTCTGCAGTACCATCTTGTGGAGGGTTATCACCATAATTGTGTGACCAGTCACAATAGAGATCAAACTTAAACCTTTCATTGCTTGCGCTTCCAGAGGTTACTGTAATTCCCCAAGTAAAATCAGAGACTAGATGCATCGGTGTTGTTCCCCAGTTATTCGGCGTTCCTCTAAAGAATACCTGGCTAAAGGTCTTCTTATGTCCACCCCCTGAATATCTGGCCCTTACTATAGGGTAAGAATCCCAGGTATTTTTATCAGTAAGTGATTTGACTAATTTCACATATTCTGCATGAGTCCATGCCAAAGGAGTCGCGCTATCGGTTCCTTCTCCGGTTGTAAAATTATGGGTATTATTGTTTCCAACACCATCCCATACCTGTTCAGGAAGCATTAATCCCTCATTGGCAAAATACTCCATGGCCCTAACACAGGTATTACGAAGTCCAGCAATCTGTGCATCGGTTATAGTTCCACCATTTTCTGCTTTAATCTTCTCCAGTTCGTAATGACCACGCTCACCTGTAAAGAACGGCCATACACGTCCTCTTTGAGCAGAATGGTCGTGAATCCAGTTGGAACCATCGTCTGTTCTTTCACCGTATCCATCATTTCCATACCTTCTCCAACCAGGAAAATCCGGACCAGATTGACCGTCAAATTTGAAATTATACTTAACCCTTAAGTTTTCAGGTAGACTCGTATCATCCAATTCAGTTAAAGAATCTGTTATAAAAGGATCATTCGCCGCCCTTACGCCATAACGGACCAATTCTAAAAAGCCAGCATCCAATACTTTCTTTTCATTGATTGACGGAAGTCCATTACCACCATCAATTTCTTGTCCATCATTGGGGTCTTGATTTTTTGTAATTCTAAGATAGTATCGACCATTATTGCTACCGGCACTATATGTGCCAGCAGTGGTGAACATGGAACTCTCGATTTTACTTGCAAAGCAATCTGCTTTTGTCTCATAAAATGAAGCGGCGCCCGGATCATTTGCCGCATTTTTCGCGATATCAGCAGCTGTAATTAATCCTGTAATGATGGCCGCGGTTGTTGACGGGGAATATCCCGTCTGTTCTTCCCATCGCTCCAATCTGGTCCAGGGTGGATTAACCTGATATGTGCTCCCTTTAATGTTAACAGAGCCGCCATTTGATAGAAATTCAGCAGCAGGCTTCAACATTTTGGAATACCATGTAGCGATTTCACTATCTGTTAAGACCCCTCCCTTCCACAATTTCCATCCAAGCATGATGGGCATTGCAGTCTGATCCATTTGAACTTGAAACCATTCAAGGGCACCATTGACATGGGTCTTTTGTAAGAACCAACCAATAGTGCCAGAATTACCAGGAGTACCAGAAGTAACCTGCACCTTTTCAAGGTATTCAAAGGAAACCAGGGGCGTTTCTGTATCCCCCATGGCAAGCAATGCCATGGCACATTGATAAAAATCCCTTGGCCAAACCGCGCGGTATCCTGTTTTAAAGCTATCTGCTGATACTGTATCTCCCCAGGGAATGGATAAAGACGCAATTAAAGCCCCTGCATGTGTCTTGTCTTCCTGGGCCTTAAGAACAAGAGCGCTTGCATAAAGCTGTTTTCCGTTATCACCTGTAAAAGGAGCCATTGAAGGTAGATTGGAAAGATTTTGAATATAATCCTCCCAGCCAATTGCATTGCCAGCTCCATTGTATTTATTCAAAACTGCGTTATAACCCTCACTTAAAGATCCATCAGCCTGTGAAATAGCACCGAAATGTGATTCTCCAAATCCTACTGCAATATCAAATACTTTCGTTTCGGTATTCATGGTTTGCAGTTGTGTCATCATAGCGACATTGCCACTGCCATCGTCAGCCCAATCGTACTCCCAATCCATTGTATTATTGTCATCTAGATCCGTCCAGCCATCGGATTTGCCAACAAACCCGGCTGAAGTTTTTACAAAAGGTGCGGTACATTTTAAACTGAGGTATTTGTCATGCCCTTCGCGAGCATTTAGGTAATCATTACTAACATATGCGACATCCCCGTTTCCGGTATTCTTCATGTGAGGGTTAATTAAGATGTAGGGTGTAATATTATCTTCATTAGCCGTAAATATTACCCGCATAAATAATGTTTGCCTATCTGGATCAGTAAAAATATGTTTTTCTATTTTGTACTTGCCATCTTTATCAGTGTTGATTATTCGATAAGCCAGTGAAAGAGGTCTTCCGGCGCTGTCGGCGTGAAGGTATTCTATTTGACTATTGGTAGCTATTTTTTCTTCATCAAAAAAACCGTTCCCAATTACTAAAAACTGCAAGTCTTTTATTTGGGCCTCGTGTATCATTCCATATGATGTTTCAGTGACAATTCCTTTAGCAATAGAAAACCACACCTTGGAGACTGTACCTGTTGGTGCGGCATCACTGTATTGCTTGTTAAGATACTGCTCATAAGAAGTCCCTATCCCTTTTTTCCCTGCATAACTCCAAACTGAGGGGTCTCCAGGCGCGCCATGGGCACCACCTGTTCCCAAAGTGTCTGCAGTCCCCAGTCCTAAGGCGTTTAAAGCCCCTAGAAAAACCAAAGAAAACGTAATCAGGGGAATTAGCAAATAATTTTTCGTCTTCATGATATTTTCTCCCTTAATTTTTTAATATGAACCAAATAAACTGCCAGACAAACTTCTTAACAAAATATATAACTTTTAATTGGGACCCGGGTGCGCACATTTTGGGGTGTTTTTTATGGAAATTCTGCTTCGATCGAGGGGTAACAGGCAAACAGCTTAGTTAGCAGAGGCTTGAGAAAAAGGTTACCCCACGAAATCAAAAGTGAGGTCTTATGATTCTAGGGGAGGAAGATGGATACAGTAGTCGTTACTCGGGATCATAGAAATGAAGTGCCCCAAAAGGGCTTTCCACATAAAGTTAGCATAATGATATATTGTAATGCTGTCAATAAGCAGTACCCTGATTTGTACCCTGATTCTTGTATCGGAATTTTTCTGATTCTCTTGGGAAAATCCTCCTAAAGGAAACGAATAAGGAG
>DAOVGD010000090.1 GCA_030672555.1 Desulfobacterales bacterium | reverse complement strand
TTAGCCTGATCAGGTAAGTTTTAACCATATCGAGGACAATTTCATCAGTCGGCACCTGGGAAAACTGAAAGTTCCCGTGTGCATCCCTTGGCTTGAACAAACCTTCCTGTAGCTCATCCGGCAAATCAGCGAGAACACGACTATCACGATCTCTCCAAATAGGATGGGAGTTGACGTATCGCATCTTATCGGACATGGTGAGAAGGTCTTTGTAGAAATCGCCGCCCTCTTGACTCACACCAGTGTTGTAATCCGCGATGATCTTATTTAGTTTAATAATGATAACATTAATATCATCCATGCACTCCAAAAGTCCCTCGGGCATCACCACCACGCCATAGTTTTTGCCCTGCTCAGCCCTTGTGATGATTGCATCACAGATATATTTTACAATATCATGTATATTCAGCCCCTTATAAGCCACTTCTTCACCGATCAGGACAACGTTTGGATGAGACAACAGGGAGGCTTCCATGGCAAGGTGGCTCGCGCTTCTCCCCATTATTTTGATAAAATGCCAATATTTCACATCAGAAGAAGAATCGACACATAAGTTTCCGATAGTATTTGCATAAGCCCTGGCCGCTGAATGAAAGCCAAAAGATATCTGGCAATATTCAGGCACCTGCATATCGCCATCTATGGTCTTTGGTATACTGACCACCTGCGTGCCAAGGTCTTTGGTAGCCTCTGCTATAAAGGCGGCATTTGTATTTGAATCATCCCCCCCTACGATCACCAGGGCATCTAATCCCAGGTCTCTGCATGTCTTTTTACATTGCTCCATTTTATCGACGGTATCGATCTTATCTCTTCCGGTTTTAATCATCGTAAAACCGCCGCTGTTTCGATACCTGTTCACCAGGTCATCAGTCAACTCAATATAATTTCCTTTCATAACACCGGCCGGGCCTACTAAAAAGCCTATGATCTTATTGTTCGGATTCGCCTTTTTGGCCTCATCATAAAGACCGGCTATAACATTGTGTCCCCCAGGAGCAGGTCCACCTGAAAGGACTATCCCCACCTTCCGTTCTTTCTTAAAAAGCTCCAATACCTCCTTATTGTCGACACCCCCCTTTAAGCTCAGGATCGGATCCTTGCTAATAGTCGGCAATTGTTTCAAGGTCTCCCTGTGAACATGCACAGCGGCGCCTTCCAGGGGTTCGGCTACAACAGGGATATTCTGCAACGCCGGGCACAAAGGGGGGGTATAAGAACGTCTTGCATCAGTAAGGACTCCAGTATTGTCAAGAAGTCTTTTAACATTAACATCTTCTAAAAAGGTGTCTATATTGGATTCTTTCATATACATCTCCTTGAACATTAAAAATATATTCAGACATCTTCAATTGAACCATTTTGCGAACTTATCACATAATAGCCAATCTACGAAAATGGGTCAAGGGGAAAGGGGGTCAAAAATTTTCCATGAAACAAGCCCTCTGTTATGTTATAAAACTATATTATGAAATCGTATGTTGTCATCATAGGTCGGCCCAATGTAGGGAAATCAACTCTTTTCAATCGTATCGTCCGTTCCCGGAAGGCCCTGATAGACGATTTTGCGGGAGTAACCCGTGACAGGATTTATGCGGAGGCCGAGTGGAACGGGAAGTATTTCACACTCATTGATACCGGCGGTTTTTCAGTATTTGACGAGGATCCGTTCGTGGGCATAATTCGGGACCAGATACTTGCGGCAATTCAAGAGGCTGATGCCGTGCTATTTATGTTAAACGGGAAAGAGGGGATTACACCGGTAGATATAACCATTGCTGAACTTCTACGTAATGTGTCTAAACCTACCCTTTACGTAGTCAATAAAATAGACGACCCCAAACATGAAACAATGCTCTCTGAATTTTATCAACTGGGGATAGATAAACTCTATCCGATTTCAGCCACTCATGGTACCGGCGTAGGCTACGTGATGGACGCGCTGGCAGAGATCCTCCCTCAGGAAGAAGAACCCAAAGAACCGGAAGGAATGATCCGTTTGGCCGTATTAGGTCGCCCTAATGCGGGGAAGTCCTCGCTGATCAATCGCATACTTGACTCCGACCGTCTTTTAGTCAGCGAGATTCCCGGTACTACGAGAGACGCTGTAGACACTGTCTTTAACATCAATAACAAGTGCTATCAATTAATAGATACAGCGGGTATACGCAGGAAAAAAGCGACCCGTCAGAAGTTGGAAAAGATTTCGATCATTAAGGCGCTAAAGGCCCTTGATAGATGTCATATCGCGATCCTTATGATCGATGCCTCAGTAGGTATTGTGGATCAGGATATCGCTATTGCCCGCTATATCGCGAACCGTGGCAGGGGTTGTATAATTGTCCTGAACAAGTGGGATCTCGCACCCAATGTATCTGATGCCGTTTCAAGTTATGTGAATCTGGTCAGGGAACGGTTCAAATTTTTAACCTTTGCGCCGGTTTTGACCACATCAGCCCTTACGGGAAAACGGGTGTTTAAGCTATTCGATCTTGCAAACGAAGTATATGAACAATATAATGTCCGAATAGGAACCTCTCGTCTAAACGGGATGTTCCGAGAGATCTTTGCTTCTCAAGCCCCCCCGCGTCACAAAGGTCGCCTTGTTAAATGCTATTATGCAACACAGATCAGGGTCAGGCCACCAACATTTGTATGTTTTGTTAATATACCGGACGGGCTCCCTGCTTCTTATAAGAGATATATTATAAACCAACTCAGGGCGAAGTCAGGTCTTGGCAAGGCTCCTATTCGTGTCATGTTCCGAAAAAGGGAAAGGAAGAAGTGATTAAATTCAAACAATATGTACTAACGGATGAAGATTTTGAAAACTTGAGAAGTCTCATCTACAAAACATGCGGCATTCATCTGAGTGATGCAAAAAGGGATTTGATGCACGCCCGTCTCTCCAGGCGTTTACGCCAACTAGGAATTGAAAGTTTCAGGGAGTATTATCAGTTTCTTATAAGAGGAGATTCCAAGGCGGAAATGGTCCAGCTCATGAATGCCATCTCCACGAATCTGACCAGTTTTTTCAGGGAACCCGTACACTTTGAGTATCTTACCAAAGAGGGTTTCTCCGAGATATTTGCCGGCCCGCAATCTTCTTTGAGGATACGTCTCTGGAGTGCGGGCTGTTCAACCGGTGAGGAGCCATACTCTTTGGCTATTACCCTGTTAAAATATTTACACTTACGCAATCCGGCAGGTATGGACATAAGGATCTTGGGGACCGATATATCGACCCGCGTCTTAAAAGAGGCTACAAGCGGTGTCTATTCTGAAGACAGAGTTGCAAAAATCCCAGAGCCGGACAGAAGGCAGTTTTTCGACAAATTCAAAAGGGGAGAAGGTCATTATTACCGGGTTAAAAATTCAGTAAAAAATCTGATAACATTTCGACGTCTAAATCTAATGGAACCGTTCCCGTTCAAAGAAGTCTTTGACCTGATTTTATGCCGCAATGTGATGATCTACTTTGGCCGGGCACGCCAGGAAAGCTTAGTCAATAAATTGTATGATTGTCTAAAGCCAGGGGGCTTTTTTATGATCGGACATTCGGAAAGTCTCACAGGGATCAACCAGCCATTCGAATATATTATGCCAACAATTTACAGAAAAAAGATAGGCTGATCAATTCATTCAAAAAGACCTCCTTGCAAAACACGAACTATCGCCTCGGCAGTCTTGCGGTCAATGCCCGGCACTTTGAGTAAGTCTTCGACTGTGGCCTTCTTGATCTGCTCAACACTTCCCATATGCCTCAATAAAAGTTGCTTCCGTTTCCTTCCCACGCCCGGAATGGTATCCAATACAGACCTTTTATACCCCATTGCTCGACGCTTGCGATGATAAGATATTACAAACCTGTGTGTCTCATCACGAACACGTTGAAGGAAAAGTAAAAGATCTCGCGCCTTGTTGAACGTGATCGGATTTTTTCGACCCGGCTTAAAAATCTTGTCCTCTGTTTCGCCTCGATTTCTATCTCTTTTTGCAATCGATATCACGTCAAATCGTCCATAGAACCCCAACTCTTTGAGAACGTTTACTGCAACAGAAAGTTGCCCCTTCCCCCCATCAACCATAAGGAGATCAGGTAACTGTACTTCAGCGTCTCCCTTGTTGTATCGTCGCTTCATGACTTCGCACAACATTCCATAATCGTCCAAACCTGCGGCAGATTTGATTCTGAACTTGCGATAAGCGGATTTATTCGGATTCATCCCATCAAAAACCACCATAGCGCCTACCGCTTCTGACCCGGCCAGGTTAGAAAGATCAAAACATTCGATTCGTTCCGGAACCTGTGAAAGCCTCAAATGCCGGCGTAATCGTTCTAAAAAGCTGATCTCGTCCTGGGAGGCCGCCGCACGTGTCTCCATTGCATGTTGCGCGTTCCGACAGGCCATCCGGACCAACCGTTTTTTTTCACCACGCTGTGGCATGAGTATAGAGACCTTTCGCCCCTTCTCACCGCTCAACCATTTCGCCAGGGAGTCGGCCTCTTCCAAAGATGCGGGCAAAAAAATTTCATCAGGGACAAATCTGTCTTTCCCATAATATTGCTTTAAAAAAGACTCTATAACCTCACCAATCTCCACCTGTACATTCTTGAAGAAAAAGTCATAGCTTCCAAGGAGCCTCCCCCCCCTGACAAATAGAACGGTTACCACTTCCATCCCGTTGCTACGAGCTATCCCCAGAATATCTCGATCTTTAAAGTCGGAAACAACCATTACCTGTTTTTCCAGGGTATTTTCTAACGCAAACATTTTATCCCTCAAGGCTGCTGCCGCCTCAAAATTCTGGGCCGCCGCCGCTTGCATCATTCGAGTCTTGAGGTCTTCGATAACTGCTCTGCTACGCCCTTTTAAAAACAGAATTAAGTCATTTACTCCCTTCCGGTAATCTTCCTGAGCGATCAGGCCGGCACAGGCCCCTGAGCATGTTCCCATCTCGTAGTTAATGCACGGACGTGTTCGGGGTTGCACCTTGGCTGATTTACACCGTCTGATTTTAAATGTGCGATAAATCAGCTTCAATGTCTCCCGCACAGCATGAGCCGAAGCAAAAGGGCCAAAATAAAGGGCTCCGTCTTTTTTAAATTTCCTTACGATAGAAAGTCGAGGAAAGGGATTATCAACGTCCAAACGTAGGGAGGGGTAGTTTTTGTCATCCCGGAGGATGACATTGTAACGAGGCCTGTATCGCTTGATCAGGTTCGATTCCAAAAGAATGGCCTCTTTTTCACTAACAGTGAGGATAGTGTCAAAATGGTCGATCTTGCCGACAAGTACCTTTGTCTTTAAGTCCTTCCCGCCGGCATCTTTAAAATACGATGAGACGCGTTTTTTCAGGTCACGTGCTTTCCCAACATAGATTACCTTTCCCGATTTGTCCTTCATAAGATAGACACCGGGTTGGGAGGGTAAGTCGGCTAATTGTTGTGAAAGTTTTGAGTTCATTTTGAATTCATTTCCACTGAAAATTATTGCTAAAATATAACTCTTATCATATATTATATTATACTAAAAAACGGGCAATGTCATTAAGTTAAGAGTCAATGCCGTTGACTTAAGGGGCGTTCCTTTAAAGTCCCCCTTTGAAGGGGGATTAAGGGGGATGTTATTTCAATGGGTTACACCCCCCTGCGCCCCCCTCAAGGGGGGAATTTGAAGGATTTTCTCCTTAAGTCAACGGCATTG